>DASTFG010000404.1:0-3013 GCA_035708785.1 Anaerolineales bacterium | reverse complement strand
CGATGGGCCGGGCCGGGGAGCCGGAGGAAGTCGCGCCATCTTACGTTTTCCTGGCCAGCGATGACTCGTCGTATATCACCGGGCAGGTCATCCATCCGAACGGGGGGGAGATCATCAACGGCTAGGGCTTATTTGAAGGGTCAGGCTTCGGCGTCTTCGAAGGGGGTCTCTGTGGTGGATTGCCTGGAGGGTTGTCCGGAGGAGGATCGGTCGGCAGAGAATTATCGGTAGGAGGAACCGGCGTATTGGGCTGCTGTACGGAGGTGCTCCCCGGAACCGGTGTGTCGAATGAGGTGCCAGGCGAGCGTGTGGGTGTGTTCGTCGGGCGTATGAATGAAGAAGAGGTATTGGTTGGAGAAGGCGTTCCGGTTGCAGTTGGCGAGTCAGGCGGGTTGACGGGTAGTAGAACCATATCCGCCATGTAATAGGCATATTCATAAGCAGTCAATACGCCGCATTCGCCGGGGACCGGCTCAACCTCTCCGCTGTCATCTTCATCCACGCCGTTCAGGATCTGATCTGCCAGTGTCACCGCATCGTGAATGGTCTGATCTACATCTGTATCAGGCTCCGAGTTGAGAACCGTTGATAGACGAGCGCGCAGCTGCGGAGTCCATTGTGCCAGATTCTCCGCACAGGCCTTGACGCGGGCGCCGTTGCTGATCATGTTTTGAGAGGCGCCCGGTGAATTGGCCGCATAATCGGCGTGAGAATAGACAGCCTGGATATACCCCAGACTGTTGGCATTCAGCCAAAACCCGTAGCCATCACCTGGATCGCTGACCCGTCCGTCGTCATTCCAATCCTTGTGTTCCTGACTCTGCCGGCCGACCAGGAGGTTCATCATGGCTTCAGCCGCTTCCTGTACATCGCGCTCATTTCCACTTTCATGTGCGCGCAGCATTTCGCGGGCGGTCTCTTCCAGAAGTCTGGTACTTGCATAAAGTCCCTGGAGCAGGGCATCCCGGTCCGGCGTTAATGGGGACGAAACCAACAGCCGCCGGACGAACTCAAGCCCGTTCTCCGGCAATGTGTATGCGTAGGCCACTTCATCAGGCACTTCGCCGTTTGCCTCTGTACCAGATTTGATCGTGACTTCAACTCGATTGTAAAGCGCGAGCAGATTTTGATCTTGTGGATCTTCATATTTGAGCTCGCCTCTGCCCGTTTCATCCAGTGAAAGTATGCCGAGACTGCGGCGTTCCTCGCCATCATCGCTGACCAGCCAGACCTCATACTGACCTCCCGCCGGGGGCGCCGGCATCGCAAAGGCTGTCAGGACGGCTTGATCCATGATGGCAGAACCATCTTGAAAACGGAGGACGCCGGTGGGACCGAGGGGCGAAGCGACCAGACCGATTGGCGTCTCGATTGTCGGGGAGGCAGAGGCGGTTGGTGACGCCGTCGGCGCGGTATCGGCGGTCCCAAATGCGGAGCGCCCATTCAGGAGCGAGAAGGCGCCGATCCCCAGGATGGCAATTCCTGTCAGGGCCGCCGGCAGCCATCTTTTGCGTGGGCGGGCGCGATCAGAGGTTTTCTTTGTGGAGGAAATCCGCGCTGCGGTCCCCGCGCCGACAGCGGTGCTGGCCTCGGATATTTCTTCCGTGACGGCTCGGAACTCGGATGCAAGTTCTTTCACCGTCTGGAAACGATCCTCGACTTTTTTCGCGAGAGCGCGGTCAAGGATATGCTGCAGGGGGGCAGACAGCCCTGCGATCGGCGGCGGCGGTTCATTGATCTGCTTCAGCAGGATGCTCACCGTGCTTTCGCCGTCGAAGGGACCATGCCCGGCCAGGAGCTGGTAGAGGACGATCCCGAGCGAGTAAATATCGGTCCGCTCATCGGTCTGCTCGCCGCGGGCTTGCTCGGGGCTCATGTACGCGGGCGTACCCGCGATCCGCCCGACGGTCGTTTGTTCACTCGTGCTGAGAATGCGGACCAGACCAAAATCTGTCAGGATGGGTTCGAAATCCGCCGGGAGCGGCTCGCCGGGGACGATTTCGCCGGAACGCGAGGTGAGCAGGATGTTGCCCGGCTTGACGTCGCGGTGAATCACACCGCTCTCGTGCGCATACTGGAGCGCGCTGGCGACCCCGGTCAGGATGCGGATGACATGGGGGAGTTCCAGCCGCCCGATTTTCTCGTGCAGCGCCTTTAGATACTTCGATAGGGAAGGGCCCTGGATGTATTCCATCACGATATAGGGCTGGTCATCCACGGTATCGAAGTCGAAGACCTGGACAATGTGCGGGTGGCGCAGCTTGGCGACGACGCGCGCCTCTCGCTGGAATCGTTCCAACAGAGTTGGATCGTCCTCATAATGGCCGCGAAGAATCTTGACGACTACCTCTCGCTGCAGTGTAGTATGGGTGCCGAGATAGACTTCCGCCATGCCCCCCCGCGCAAGCATTGAATCGATGCGGACCTTGCCCAGCGTTCTGCCGGCCCAGCTATTCATAGGGGAATTATAAAGTGAATTTGGGATGTGATGGGGAGGAATTAGATTACACTTATCTTGCGGTTTGGGCGCATTCAAACCTGCCGTATAATCTACCGAGCTCAATTGGAAAATTACACTGCTCCATCTCTGGTAAGCATATGATCCTTTTCACCGGCGCCAGCGGCAAGACAGGCAAAAGCATGATCAGGGCCCTCTCGAAGTCTGAGGACGTTTCCGCATTTGTCCATCGCGAGGCGCATGTTCTGGAGGCAAAATCCCTGGGTGCGCAGAGGGTCGTTGCCGGTGATCTGCGCGACCGGTCCGCGATCCTGAACGCCATGCGCGGCGCGCGAGCCGTATATCACATCTGCCCGAACATGAGCCCCAACGAGGTGGAAATCGGTACGGTGGTCCTCGATGCCGGACGCGAAGCCGGCGTGGAACACTTTATCTATCATTCTGTCCTGCACCCGCAAACGGAGAAGATGAGCCATCACTGGCAGAAGCTGCGCGTGGAAGAAATGCTCTTTGAATCAGGAATGCCGTTCACCATCCTGCAGCCCGCGCCGTACA
>DASTFG010000403.1:0-13731 GCA_035708785.1 Anaerolineales bacterium | reverse complement strand
GCCTCGATGGTGAGAGACAGGTCACGGGTCGTCTGTCCCGTTTCTAGTCCGTGATGTGAGCAAAGATGACGAAGAATTCCATCTCCCCCTTTCAGCGCGCAGGCCTGGTCAGTGCAAACGCGAATGATCCGTTTTCCGATGGGTTCATTGTAGAAAAGTGCATAGAACTCGATCACGCCGTGAACATCCGCCAAAGGGACGCGCAGCGATCGGGAGATTTCGGCCGCGACAGGCTCGGAAATCCAGCCGTAGATTTTTTGCGCCGCGTGCAGGACAGGTAAAAGCCCCGAGCGACCCAGTGGAACATAAGGTTTAATTGCAGGCCCTAAGGGTGCAAGGTCGATTTCGGACATATTTTCTCTGAGATGGAGTATAGACTGAAACAAAGGGGAAGGCAAGTCAGTTTCTGGTCTAGGGATTGAGGGTTGCAGTCGAGAGAAATCTCGGCTGCCGGCGAAACTGCGTAGCCTGCTCGAAGGCATATGCAAATTTGATCAGTGCCGGTTCCTGCCAGGCCTTAGCGAAGAACGAGACGCCGACCGGCAAGCCGAAAAGATATCCGGCCGGGACCGTAATATGCGGGTACCCGGCCACCGCCGCGGGTGAGGTGCTTTCCATATCTAAGTTGTTCGCGTCGCCGTTGACAAGATCGATCAGCCAGGCCGGGCCGCCGGAGGGAACGATCAACGCGTCGAGCTTATGTTTTCGGATCGCGGCATCGATACCTTCCTTACGCGTCAGACGGTGGTTCTTTGCCAGCGCCTCGCGGTATTTTTTGTCCCGCAGGGAGGCTTTCTTCTGGGCAGCAATCATATGTTCCTGTCCAAAATAAGGCATCACGGTGTTCTCATTCTCTTCATTGAACTTGATCACATCTTCCATGGAATGAACCCGTGCACTGTCCCCCATGGACTTAAGATACTTATTTAGATCGGCCCTGAACTCGTAGTACAGCACTTCCATTTCCGTCTTGCTGAACTTATCGAAGTTCGGAACATCCGCAGGGTCGACGATCTCTGCGCCGAGATGTTTCATCACCTCGATGCAGTGCTCAAAAATCTTGAGAATGCGCGGATTCGTCCCGGCCATATTACGGGCGACGCCAATCCGCGCGCCGTTCAGCCCATCCCGGTCCAGGAACTTTGTGTAACTGGATAGGCTCCGCTTCCTGCTCACCTGGGTAGCCGGATCGCGTTCATCGACGCCTGCCAGCGCCCCGAGCAGGATCGCGGCGTCTGCAACCGTCCGCGCCATCGGGCCAGCCGTATCCTGACTGTGGGCGATCGGAATGATCCCGCTGCGACTCAACAGACCGAGCGTCGGCTTGATCCCCACGATCCCATTGGTCTGCGCGGGGCAAATGATCGAGCCATCCGTTTCCGTGCCGATCGCGGCGACACAAAGATTGGCCGCGACGGCCGCGCCCGAGCCGGAGGAAGAGCCACAGGCGGAGCGATCGAGCGCGTAGGGGTTGCGCGTCAACCCGCCGCGCGACGACCACCCGCTCACCGAGCGCTTACCGCGGAAATTGGCCCATTCGCTCAGATTGGTCTTGCCTAAGATCAGCGCGCCTGCCCGGCGTAACTGCTTCACGATGAAGGCGTCTTTTGCCGCGATATTGCCTTCCAGCGCCAGCGACCCGGATGTGGTCTGCATCCGGTCATGCGTATCGATATTGTCCTTGATCAGGATCGGGATCCCATGCAGCGGGCCGCGTATTTTTCCCGCCTGGCGCTGCGCATCCAGATCATCGGCGATTTCCAGGGCGTCGGGATTGATCTCAAGGACCGAGTTCAAAAGCGGCCCGCTTTTATCGACAGCCTGAATGCGCTCCAGATACAACTCGGCGAGTCGACGTGCCGTCAACTCGCCAGATTCCAGCTTTTCCTGAAGCTCAGTGATCGTCCATTCCGGCAGGATCATCCCGCTCGCTCCTTTGAAATCATTAATGATGCGAGTGGGGTTTCCCTGCTTGCTTTATTGGATGCCGTCGGTCGTGCAAGCGTCATCGTCCGCCGCCTGTGATGTAGCGTTCCAGCTGCGAGAGCATAAGCTGCTGCATCTCGATCATTTCCTTGAGCACATCCCGGACAGAGATCAGGCCCATGAGTTTCTTACCGTCATAGACAGGCAGGTGCCGGATGTTCTTTTCGTTCATCAATGCCATGCATTCTTCGAGGGGCTGGCTGCAATCGACCGTGATCAACTCACTCGTCATGATCTCACTGACCTTTGTCTCCTTGGCGTTCCTGCCCATCAGCTCCAGCCTGCGCACACAATCACGCTCGGAAACAATGCCCACTACATCCTCGCCCGTCATCACCAGCAGTGCACCGATATTGTGCCTTGCCATCGACTCCAGGACCTCGAAGACAGTCACATCGGGCGTGACCGAGAACACTTCGTTCCCCTTTTTACGGATCATATCTCGAACGGTTGCCATGGTCAGCCTCTCCTTCTCTTGCAAGATTAGATAAAGTATAGACTCAAATCTTTTCTCTGGCAAGCCGGAGGATAAATTCTGCCTCCCTTCCCGCAGCCGCCAGCGGCTCAAATTTAACTGTTGAACCTCGCCCCGCTCAGTCTATTTTCCGGTCAAAAAATGTTCTGCCGGACGTTCCAGGCGTCGCTGATGGCGCGGAGCTCCTCCGGGCTGAGGCCCTCGCTCAGATGCCCGGCTGCCAGATTGAGGTACTCGTACCGGGCCGCCGTCTCGGCGTACTCGATCAGATCCAGCGCGTGGAGGACCGAATCATCCGACCGGGCCAGGATCCCGTGGCGGGACCAGACGACCACTCTGTGGTCGCGCATGGACTCGACAGTCCCGGTCATCTGCGCCGGGGAGTCAGGCAAAATGAAGGGAAGAACGCCGATCCCTTCCGGCATGTTCAGAATGGTCTCGGGCTGCCAGCGCAACAAATGCGCGTTGAGGTAACGTTCATCCTGATACAGGGGGATGTGACTGAGAAAGGTCAGATACAGGGGCTGGGCATGAAGCACGGTATGCAGCCGTATATCATGCAACTGCATTCGGTCATGGTGCACAGCCAGGTGAGAATTGAACTCACTTGTCACACGGGTGAAGCGGCAATCGGGCGAGGTAAACATCCTTCCCGTGTGCCCATCCTCTTCGACTGCGATGCAGGCGAGGTTTGCCACCGGCTCGTCCATGATTTCGCGCAATCTGCACCCCGAGCCGGTAATGATCAGAACTGCTCCCGCCAGTTCCTGCACGGACAAAGGCAATTCAACTGTATGCATTCGAGAAAACATCGGACTCACGTCCGGCGGCTCGCGCAAACAAACCGAGACATTCCCCGATGCTCCCTCGGCCGCCCCCAGGTCAGATAATCGCCTACCGGCCAGACCCAGCTGGCGTATGACCGAATTGAGATCAGGTGAGACAGATACTGCCATTCCAAGTCCTTTTCAAAATATTTTCATAATTGTATCAATCATCTCCTCCGGCGACATCGGGGCATCAAGAACTATCGCATCCTCCGGTTCCTCCAGCGCGTCTAACTGACTGCGGAGCATTTCCGGCTTCATGGAATGTCCCTCCCGATCGGCCATACGAGAAAAGATCAGGTCATAACTGCCTTTGAGATAAATAATCGCCATTCGATCCAGGCCCCCCAGAAGCCGAACACGGTAGCTCTCTTTGAGCGCGGAACAGGCCAGCACAGGATGGCGACCCGCTTCCAGCGTGGAGGCAACAGATTGTGCATCATCGTCAACCAGGGGAGGCGATCGGAATCGGTCAGCGGAATGCCCGCGCTCATCTTCGCAATGTTGTCAGGAGAATGAAAATTATCTGCACAGCACCATCGCCTCTTTGTTGCTCAGCAAAACTTAGGGAATATCCCTATAGATGAATACAAAAAAGTTGGCTATAAGAAAGAGAAAGTGTTTGGAACGACGGTTATTTAAGCGGGTAGTTTTTCTGTTAAAATGAGGCCTGATGATTTTTCCTTGCGGGTGTAAAGAAATCGGTTCAATTCAACAAAGCTTTCATTGCCAGAAATATATGATTCGACATACGTAGAGGAACCATGATCAACCATATCCTTATTCCCCTTGATGGCTCAGCCCTGGCGGAGTCTGTTCTGCCCCATGGACTGGCGATTGCACGGAGTACAGGCGCGCACATTACCCTGCTGCATGTCCTTGAACTCGCTCATACCCTGGCTGATAAGCAGCCCGTGGACCCTTTGGAATGGCAACTACAAAAACAGGAGGCGGAAGAATATCTCGATCATATCGCCAGCAGGCTACTGCGCAAGAACTTGAAGGTCGACAGCGTGATCATGGAAGGTCCGCCCGCAGAATGTATTGTCGACTTTGCAAATGACCGTGATGTGGATCTGGTTGCACTCAGTTCGCATGGAAAGAGCGGGCTGAGCAAGTGGAACGTGAGCAGTGTGGTGCAAAAGATCATTCTACGTTCCTTGAAATCGACGCTCCTGGTCAGGGCCTATTTATCTTCTCCACTGGAGCAAGAAGAAGTCCGCTATCAGCGATTGTTCGTCGGCCTGGATTTTTCGACACGTGCAGAATACATACTGCCGGTGGCGGTCAGCCTGGCCCAATTCTATAATTCCGAGCTCATCCTGGGCATGGCTATTCGAAGGCCGGAACTATTGCATCGCTTTCCGCTCTCCGAGGAGGATGCGCGCCTTATCACAGACATTGCCGACCGGAATTACCGTGAGGCCTCCCACTATTTCGAGCAGCTGCAGGCGCGCCTCTCCCTGCAGGGCATCAACCTGCAGACTCGCCTGGCCGTCAGCGATAACATCACCTCTGCACTCCATGACATGGTCGAGCAAGAAAATCCTGACCTTGTCATGCTGGTTGCGCATGGACACTCGAGCGAGGGTCGTTGGCCTTACGGCAGTATCGCTGCGAGCTTCATCGCTTATGGCGCCAACTCCCTGATGATTATGCAAGATCTTTCTGGAGATGAAATTGAACGAACTCGGGCTGAAATGGCGGCCCGCGAAGTCAAAGGACATTAACTTATGCCCGGTACAGTTTCGCGCCCGGCAGCAGAATCCAATACTCTTGCGCAACCGGATATACCATCTCCAGACTGGGTGGAAGAACTCGCACTCAATCTGGCTGAAAATCTGAAAGCTATCGATCAGCCTCGACTCCACAACCCGCTCCCCGCGCGGGTAAAAACACTCGGGTCGTTCCTCCATTCTGTTTACCGCCATTTCGATACCTCGAGCCGAACAGAAGTAACAGAATCCTATGCAGCTGAATGGGTGCTGGACAACTTCTACATTATTAAGCAGGCACTGCGTCAGATCAATCAAAATCTCCCAGACGATTTTTACCAGCGATTGCCCAAGGTGGATCTGAAGGGCCAGGAGATTTCACGGATTTATGCCCTCACCTTCACACTAACAAAAGCCACCGGATGCGAACTGAACGCCGACCAGCTCAAGAGTTTCATCCGGGCCTTTCAGAACCTCCGGGTTCTCTCCATCGGAGAGCTCTGGGCGCTTGCACCGATGCTCAGACTCAGCATTCTCGAATCTCTGGCGACCTCCCTGGCCCACATCACGCAGCTGGATTTGGCTCCCGCTCCTCCCCCCGACTTGTGGATTGCCCCCCCAGACGATCAGCCCAACCGCCCCTCCGCCAGCCATGAAAATATCGTCGTCAACAGCCTCCTCAGTCTGCGACTGATCGCCACGCAGGACTGGAGGGAGTTTTTCGAAAATATATCCATTGTAGAGGGCATCCTTCGCGATGACCCGGCCGATGTGTACGCTCGCATGGATTTCGGTACTCGTAACCGTTACCGCAATATGATCGAAGAACTGTCGCGCGGCTCGGCGGCAGAGGAGCTCGAAGTGGCGCGCAAAGCGATTGAGCTTGCTCAGGAAGGAGAGCCGCCTCGCACACACCACGTTGGCTATTACCTCCTGGGTCGCGGCCGGCCGATCCTTGAGGAGCGGCTGCACTACAAACCTCAGCGTGAGAACTTTCTCCGGCACCTGTTAGGTCACTATCCAACGTTCTTCTATCTTGGCAGCATTATCGGTCTCACAGTTCTGTTGTGTGTCATTGCTGTCTCGTATGCGATCTTAACGGGAGGCAGTTCACTACAGATTATTCTCACATTGGTATTGACGGCTTTGCCTCTGTTTGCGGTAGCAGTGGATTTGGTCAACTGGTTCGTTGTCCACATCATGCGCCCGAAAATTTTGCCTCGCCTTGACTTCAAGGATGGCATTCCACCTGAATTCAGCACCATGGTGGTCATCCCATCCCTGCTCAAAAATGAGAGGGAGCTGGGATCCTTGCTCGGCCAGCTGGAAAATCATTTCCTGGGAAATGCTGATCCCAGCGTGCGCTTTGCGTTGTTGACTGATCTCGTGGACGCGGCGCAAAAAGAATTGCCTGGGGACGCACACCTGATCGCACAGGCGAAAAGAGGAATCGAGGAACTCAATAACCGCTATCACCATGAGGGTTACTCGCCTTTCTACCTTTTTCATCGTGAACGCGACTGGAATCCGGCTGAGGGCGTGTGGATGGGTTGGGAACGCAAGCGCGGCAAGCTGCATCAATTCAACAGACTGCTGCGCGGGGAATCTATCGATTCGTTCATCGTACGGGTCGGGGACTTGAGCGTTTTACCTGCAATCCGTTATGTCCTTACGTTGGATGCAGATACGACCGTCCCGCGTGACAGCGTGCACCACCTGACGGGCATCTTTGCCCATCCCTTGAATCAGGCGGAATTTGATCCCGAGACGGGCGCGGTCGTGGATGGCTACACAATTCTCCAGCCCCGCGTCCAGGTAAGGCCCACAGTCGCGAATCGTTCGATTTTTGCACGTGTCTATTCAGGTGATACCACGCTCGATCTCTACACGCGGGCGGTGTCAGATGTGTACCAAGATCTGTTCGGTGAAGGCAGCTATGTTGGAAAAGGCATGTACGATGTGGAGGCTTTCGAACGCAGTCTCGAGGACCGGATTCCGGACAATATGCTGCTCAGCCACGATCTGTTCGAAGGAATCCACGGACGCTGCGGCCTGGTCACCGATGTGGTTCTGTTCGAAGACTTCCCCCCCCATTACCTGTCATACACGCTGCGCCTCCACCGCTGGGTCAGAGGTGACTGGCAGCTGCTGCCCTGGCTGATGCCGCGCGTACCACACCGGACCAGGGGCCGGGTTCGTGGCGAGCTTTCGACGCGGGATCGCTGGAAGATTTTTGATAACCTGCGCCGCAGTCTTACAAGCCCGGCGATTTTGGTCCTTTTGATCGGTGGATGGCTGGTCCTGTCAGGAATTGGCCTGGTCTGGACGCTGGTGGCGCTTTCTACCTATATTCTGGCGGTTGTTTTCGGTTTCATCGCGGCTATGCGTGCGCAACAGACAGAACAGTTTCCCGAGACAACCGCGCGTCCCATCCAACAGGCATTTCTGCGGTCGCTCTTTCAGGTCATCTTCCTGCCGCATGAGGCGCTCGTCTCCCTGGATGCGATCGCAACGACGCTTGTGCGGATGACCATCACACGCAAACGTTTGCTGCAATGGGTGACAGCCGCGCACACCGTGCAAGTCTTTGGCAAAGAATTAAGAGTGAAAATCGCCTGGAACGAAATGATGCAGGGTCCGTTCCTTGCCGTTTTTCTCTTTCTTCTGATGACCTTGGTGAATCCATCTGGACTGGTGCTGGCTGTTCCATTCCTGGGCGCATGGTTGCTATCACCTATGATCGCCGTCCGGATCAGCCGCCGTTTTTCCTTTCCGGTGGAAAAACTCACACCCACCCAGGAAAAACAATTGCATCGGCTGGCACGCGCGACATGGTTGTACTTCGAGCACTTTGTTGGGCCGGACGATCATTGGCTTCCGCCCGACCATTTTCAGGAAGAGCCGCGCGGCATTGTGGCCCACCGCACCTCTCCCACAAACATCGGTCTGCTTCTGCTTTCCACTCTTTCGGCTTACGACCTGGGTTACATTGGCCCGCAGGAACTCGCTGTGCGGGTGCGCAATACGTTCGACGGCATCGATAAGCTCGAGAAACAGCGCGACCATTTCTTGAACTGGTACGATACCCGCACGCTAGATCCACTTCCGCCGCGCTATATTTCGACGGTGGATAGCGGCAACCTGGGCGTCTGCCTGATCGCTCTGCAGCAAGGATGCATGGAGGCGATCGACAGGCCGATCGTTCGCTGGGATGGTTTGATCGACACCCTTGATATGCTGGATGTTACGCTCCATGAAGCGCGCCTCGGTAAGGTGGCAGGTGAACTCCATGAAGTGATTGCGTATCTCAGGCAGCAGGCCCTCAGTCTGCGAGAGATGCGAATGGATGATCCCCAATACCTGACGAATCTATTCCATGAAGGGCGTGCAGAACTGGAAGAATTATTTGCCAAAGTCGCCGAAGCATCGGTCGAACAGCTTGACGCCGGTACGATCCGCCGACTTTCCACCTGGATAGAACGGGCTCGCCATCATTTGCATTCCGTGCAGCGCGATATGTTAAACCTGTATCCCTGGCCCTTGATGTTGGCGAAGGCGCCATCGCTATTCCATGAGCCCGATCTGCGCCCGGAACTCGCTTCCGTATGGACGGAGCTCACATCTGCCCTGTCATTCAGGCCTCCCCTGGAAGTGATACCTGCCATTTGCGTCCACGCCTCAGAGGTGCTCCAGCGCCTGCGAGGTCTGCTGCATGATCACGAACAGGAGGCGATCGCCTGGTGTGATTCACTTTCTAATCAGTTACAGGCAGCAAAAAACTCTGTCAGCAGTCTACTTGAGGAACTCCGGGCCCTCAGCGCCCGCGCGGAGGCTTATGTCCGGGCGATGAGCTTTGGCTTCCTGTACGATCCGCGGCGCAGGGTATTCCACATCGGTTATAACGTCGATTCAGGACGGCTTGATTCGAGCTATTACGACCTGTTAGCTTCCGAAGCGCGACTCACCAGCCTGCTGGCAATTGCAAAAGGTGATGTTCCGCAGAATCACTGGCTGTATCTTTCCCGTCCAATCACGCAGGTGCGCGGGATGCGCGCCCTTCTTTCCTGGAGCGGCACCATGTTCGAATATCTGATGCCCGCTCTCTTGACCAAGCGCTATCGCAACACGTTGCTCGATCAAAGCTCGCTCGCAGCCGTAGAGCATCAGATCGCCTATGGACAAAGCAAGCGTGTCCCGTGGGGAATGTCGGAATCGGCTTTCTATTATCTGGATGCTCATCAAGTCTATCAGTACCGTGCTTTCGGCGTTCCGGGCTTGGGCTATAAACGTGGCTTGTCCAAAGACCTCGTCATCACTCCGTATGCCTCTCTTCTGGCCCTTCCCTTTAAGCCGCTGGCGGTGATCCAGAACATGGAACGGTTCCAGAAACTTGGCATGTACGGCCTGTATGGCCTGTACGAAGCGATCGACTTTACGGCCGAGCGCCTGGGAACAGGTCAGAATTCGGCGATTGTCCGTTCCTATATGGCACACCACCAGGGGATGATCTTAGTGTCCCTCTGTAATCATCTTCGCAATGAGATCATGGTCCAGCGTTTTCATGCAGATCCTCGCATCGAAACGGTGAAACTCCTGCTTCAGGAAGATGTCCCGGTTCGCGCACCCATTGAATATGCACGTCCGAAGGAGATTGGCCTCATTCACCCCATCCACGCGCCTGTCTCCCTGGATGCCTGGAAGGTCAAACCGGAAGCACCTTACAGGCAGGCCCACTTCCTCTCGAACGGGAATTATCATTTGCTGCTTACAGCGGCCGGGGGTGGTTACAGCAGTTGGCATGACACCGACCTGACCCGTTGGCGCGCCGATACGACCCTCAACCATTACGGCACGTGGATCTACATCCGGGATCTCCAGGCGGGACAGTTATGGTCTGCTACGCATCAGCCCATTGCCGCACAGCCAGACAAGCAGAGTATTCTCTTCTACCCGCATGCTGCAGAGTTTACGCGGCGTCATCAGGATATCACCACACAATTGCGGATTTCGATTGCCCCGGATGCAGATGTCGAGATCCGCCGCCTGGTGCTCACCAATCATGCGGAGTCGGCGCGTGACCTGATCCTGACCAGCTTCGCGGAAGTCATTCTTGCCTCACAGTCCGTGGACCAGCGCCATCCCGCCTACAACCGATTATTCATCGAGAGTGAGTACCTGCCAGATGAAAACATCCTTCTATTCCGCCGCCGCCCGCGCTCTGAACATGACAAATCGATCTATCTTGTCCATTTCATCGTGGCCGAAGAAAACGATCTTCAATTCTTAGGCTACGAAACAGACCGCCGGCGCTTTCTGGGACGCGGACGTACGGCACGGGATCCTGTCTCCTTGAAGGCAGGTTCGGAACTGTCATGTAACACGGCCACACTCGATCCTGTCATGGCGCTACAGGCAAAGATCAGCCTACCTGCCTATGAATCGCGCCAGGTTGCATTCATCGCGCTGGCGGCTTCTTCGCGGAGTGAGGCTCTGAGCCTCGCAAACCGCTATCGCCAATGGTATTACGTCAGCAAGGCTTTTGGCGAGGCGCGGACCCAGGCAGAACACGAATTAATGCATCTTGGTCTTTCATCGCCGCAGCTCGAGCGAATTCAGAAAGTTCTCTCTCTGATGTTATACCCGTCCGCCTCATTGCGTTCGGACCCTTCCATCCTTGCAAGCAACACTCTTGGCCAGGCCGGGTTGTGGTCATTTGCGATCTCCGGAGATTACCCGATCCTGCTCCTCTATCTCCGAGAGGAGAAACATCTTGACCTGCTCAATGAAGTGCTTCGCGCCCACCACTACTGGCGCCGGCGCGGCCTGAAGATCGATCTGGTGCTTCTCAATCGCCATGAGACCAGCTATGACCAGAATTTTCAGGGCAAAATATTCCGCCTTCTCAGTCGCACCAACAGCGAGCACTGGCTTGGCAAACGAGGCGGGATCTTCGTCCTGCTCGAAGACCAAATGTCCAGGGCGGAGCAAATCCTTCTTGCAACGGTCGCACGCGTCGTTCTGGATGGTCAAGCGGGATCCCTGTCGGAACAGCTCCAGAGGCTGGAGCGGCCCCCGGTCCGGCTGCCCCGCTTTGTCCAAATCCATTCTGCGCCAACCGATGCGCAGGAGGAATCTCCGCTTAAGCGCCCCACGGACCTTCTCTTCGATAACGGAATGGGCGGCTTCACGCCGGATGGGAAGGAATATGTGATTTTCCTTGACAAGGGGCGGTGGACGCCTGCGCCGTGGACCAATGTGATCGCAAACCCCGAGTTTGGATTTCTTGTCACCGAGGCAGGCATGGGTTGTACCTGGGCAGTCAACAGCGGCGAGAACAGGCTTACTCCCTGGCATAATGACCCGGTCAGTGATCCACCGAGCGAGGCGATCTACCTGCGGGATGAAGATACAGGCCGGGTCTGGTCGCCCACGCCGCTGCCCACCCGGGCTGATGCCCCTTACCTGATCCGTCACGGGATTGGCTACAGCATTTTCGAGCATCGCAGTCATGGACTCGACCAAAAGCTGAAAATATTCGCGGCACCGCATGCGCCGGTAAAGATTGCACAGCTGAAATTGAAGAACTCCTCCGCGCACACTCGCCGGCTCAGCATCACGTATTACGCCGAGTGGGTTCTGGGCACCACACATGAGAATACCGCGCCGTACATTGTGCCGGAATTTGCCTCCGGCAATTATGCACTTCTGGCATCCAATCCTTATAACCAAGACTTCAACAAACGCGTGGCGTTTCTCGCGGCGACCCGAGAAATCCAGGGATTGACCACCGACCGGATGGAATTCCTTGGCTCGCTGGGTAACTACGCCCGCCCGGAAGCACTTGAGCGTGTCGGTTTGACCGCCAGCGCCCGTGCCGGAGATGATCCGTGCGCAGCCATACAGCTGCTGCTCTGGCTGGCTCCCGGCGAAACAAAAGAAGTGACCTTCCTGCTCGGTCAAGGCGCAGACCGCGCAGACGCATTAAGACTGATCAACCAGTACCAGAATCTAACGCAGATACGAGCGGCCTGGAAATCCCTGCATCCTTTCTGGGAGGAACGAATCGGGGGGCTTCAGATCAACACCCCGGACAAAGCGATGGACCTGTTGGTTAACCGCTGGCTGCCTTACCAGGCATTGAGCTGCCGCATCTGGGGCCGTACAGCCTTCTATCAATCCGGCGGCGCGTATGGTTTCCGTGACCAGCTTCAGGATGTAATGCTGTTCCTGTATACTCGGCCGGAGATGGCCCGCCAGCATATTTTGGAGGCCGCCCGTCACCAGTTCGAGGAGGGAGATGTCCTGCATTGGTGGCACCCGCCCGGAGACCGCGGCATCCGCACCCGCATCACCGACAACCTGCTCTGGCTTCCTTACGTCACCTCTCAATATGTGCTTGTTACCGGCGACCGTTCCATTCTGGATCAACAGATCCCCTTCCTCTCCGCAGAACCGCTGAAACCGGGTGAACATGAACGGTACGGAGAATTCCCTGCCGGTTCGATCGGCAGCCTGTATGAACATTGCCGACGTGCGCTCGCCAAAGGAACCACCCGAGGGCCTCACGGGCTGCCTCTGATGGGCGGCGGCGATTGGAACGACGGCATGAACAATATTGGCATTGGCGGAACCGGAGAAAGCGTCTGGCTAGGCTGGTTCCTGTATGCCACACTTATAGACTTTGCGCGCGTCTGTGACCTGGTCTCAGCCGCGCAGGATGCCGCTAGATATCGGAACCAGGCCGAGGAGTTGAGCACTGCCCTGGAGGCCCATGCCTGGGATGGAAAGTGGTACCGGCGTGCCTATTACGATGATGGGAAACCAGTCGGTTCTGCGGAAAACCCGGAGTGCAAGATCGATTCGATCAGCCAGTCCTGGGCGGTGATCTCCGGCGCGGGGAACCCGGAGCGCGCTCGGATCGCGATGGACTCACTGTACGAGCACCTCGTCCGACGCGATGCCGGTCTGCTTCTGCTCCTCACCCCACCCTTTGACCGCACCATCCGCGACCCCGGCTACATCAAAGGCTACCTGCCCGGGATCCGCGAGAATGGTGGACAATACACGCACGCCGCGCTCTGGGCGATCTGGGCGTTTGCCGAACTCGGACAGAACGAACGAGTCTATGAGCTGTTCCGCATGATTAACCCCATCTATGATACAGACACTCCTGAAAAGGTCGAGCGCTACTTTGTGGAACCCTATGTCATCGCAGCGGATGTTTACAGCCACCGCGCTCATCTTGGCCATGGGGGCTGGACCTGGTATACGGGCTCAGCGAGCTGGATGACTCGCCTGGTTGTGGAGAAAGTCCTCGGATTGCGGCGTGAAGGGAACACATTGAGGATCGAGCCTTGTATCCCCGCAGACTGGCGTGAGTATGAAATTCGATACCGCTTTGGCAGAACAATCTACCATCTGCGGGTGGAAAATTCACCGGGCGCTGAAATAGATGCAGCCAAGATGACGATGGACGGAAAAACTCTGAAAGCCAGGGAAATCGCATTGGAGGATGATAGCCGCGAACATAACGTTCTCATCACGCTGGGTGAACAGACTGACAACAGGCCCGGGAAGAAAAGAGTGCCGAGAGAAAAGAGTAAACAGACAGGCCGGTAAGCCAGGAGGTCTAAAGCATTCCTCTCATCAGCCTCTCAACCGCCTGATACACCGGCGACTCATCCCCGAGCTCGACCAGGGGTCGGCCTGAAAATTCGAAGGACGCTAG
>DASTFG010000402.1:0-21159 GCA_035708785.1 Anaerolineales bacterium | reverse complement strand
TTGAGGATCGTTCAACACCTGATACGCTTCGTTGATTTCCTTGAAGCGCTCCTCGGCCTGTTTATCTCCCGGATTGCGGTCGGGATGGTATTGCATTGCAAGTTTGCGATAGGCCTTGCGTATATCGGCTTCGCTGGCTTTGCGGTCCACACCCAGAGTCTTATAGTAGTCTTTGTATTCCATACTTTGTAATCCGTTAAGGTTATTGTTACACCGCGCCGGATGCTCGTCAAGCGCCCAACCGGATAATTAACATAACTCTTATCATTATAAATACGAGTGAAAGCGGCTTCCGTCGCAGCCGGGTTGTGTTCTCCTTACCGAGGTCGTGAATCGGCAGGAAAGTTTACAGGAAGCAGTGTACGCAGTGTTCTTTATGATGCAAGCGTTTTCGTGAGGTAAAGTTCTCCGCGTTCAAAACCGCGCTGCAGGTAATAGCCCCGCGTGCCCACAGCCGAAATGACCGCCATCCGCCGAAATCCATGTGCCTGTGCGACAGACTCTGCCTCTTCGAGCAGGCGCGTCCCCAACCCTGCGTGTTGCGCCGCGCCCTCCTTTTCCGCCCCGACGGGCAGGGACTGTCCGTAAACGTGCACTTCACGGATCAGCGCGGCCTCGGCCAGATCGGACATGCCGGTCTCCGGAGAGTCTTTAACGGGCAGCGACAGGCGGATAAAGCCGGCGAGCTTATCATCCGGGGTGAGAAACGAAATGAAATGCTCTTCCGCCGCACCCGCCGGATAGACGATGTCATCGAGCCGCAACGACTCAGGATCCACAGGCTTCCCGCGTACCTCCCGGCAGCGGACACATTCACAGTGCGTGCCACGCCGTTTCATTTCCTCATGCACATCCTGCCGCAGGCTGGTGCGCCGGTTCCCTTCTACTACATTGGTGGATGGAATATCGCGGATCACCCTGTTCACCCGGCAATAGCGCGGGATAGTGGGCTTGATATTGGCAATCAGGTCGATCAGCTCGCCGGTTGTGTAAGGCTTGAATTCGCCGCGCTGCCAGTATTCGTATAGCTCCGCATTGGCGAGCAGCTGGTTCGGATAAATTTTTATCTCGTCGGGACAGAAACCGGTCCAGAGTCTGGCAAAATCCTGGCGGTCCGATTCCGGAGTTGCCCCAAGCAAGTTCGGCATCCAGTGTAGCACGATCTTGAATCCCGCCGCGCGCAGCAGGGCAGTGGCGCGGCGTGTACATTCCACATCGTGCCCACGCTTGTTGATCTCAAGAATGTGGTCGTCCAGGCTTTGCGCGCCCATCTGCACCTTGGTTACGCCGAGGTGGCGCAGCCAGCGCAATTCATCGGGCGTGATTTCATCGGGCCTGGTTTCGATCACAAGGCCCACATTGCGGTGGTGAGAGGCTTCATTGAGCGCCTGGGCCATGTCCAGCTCTCCCTCGCTAACCCTCTCCCCCTGGGAGACTGCGAAGTGGTCCGCAGAATGGGTGAGGGAGGCATTCATCGCATCGAAGCAACGCTTGACGAACCATTCCTGGTAATCCCGCCGATACGATGACCACGTGCCGCCCAGAATCAACAGCTCGATCTTGTCGGTTGGGTGCCCCACCGACTTCAGTTGTTCGATACGCGATCGGACCTGCGCGTATGGATCGAATTCATGCTCCAGGCCGCGCATCGCCCCCGGCTCGTCGGGCAGGTACGATTTGGGCATGCGCACGTCGGTGGGGCAAAAGATACATTTGCCGGGACACGGATACGGCTTGGTCAGGACCGTCACTGTGGTCACGCCTGAGAGCGTGCGCACGGGTTTGAGCCGGATCCGCTCGAGCAGGCGAGCATCCTCCGGGATCTCCCCGCTCACGACCATCTCGTTGTAGATCGACACCAGCATGGATTTATTGAGATAGCCTCCACCCTGGAGCGGATAACTGCGCAGGGTCTTCGTCACATCGCTCCCGCGCCGAATTTCCTCCAGCACTATTCGTGCCAGATTCTTCTTATCGGGTGTTAACAGATGGGTTTCACGCCAGCGCGTCTGTCTTTCGGTTTGCATTACTTTTCACTTCCAATGGATGCGATGATCTATCCTTATCTTCCGGATGAAAACCGGCCTCATTTGCTAAAAGAGTGCGAAAATTATACCCGTTATAATCCCAGTATGGATGCAAGTACCGCAGCGCGCTTGCTTGAGCTTAACCGCGAGTTTTACAACCGGTTTGGTCCATCATTTTCAGCCACGCGTCGACGCATCCAACCCGGTGTCCGCCGCGCGCTTGGGATGCTGAGAGGCGACGAATCCATCCTGGACCTGGGCTGTGGGAATGCCGAATTGGCGCGCGAACTGGCGAAGCGTGGCCACCGCGGTCCGTATCTGGGCGTGGACTTCAGCCTGCCCCTGCTCCGGGAGGCTGAGTTTCTGCCCGGGGGATTCTCCGCGAATTTTGTCGAAGCAGATTTGACCTCCGGTAACTTGGCTGATCTGATCCTCACCTCGCCGGGTCCTGATCGGGCGATACGCAGTGGGCTGTTCGATATTGTGCTTTGTTTTGCGGTGCTGCACCACATTCCTTCCGCCGAGTTGCGCTTGCAGCTTCTTCGTATAGTTTATCAGTTAATCAGGCCAAACGGACTTTTTATCCACTCGAACTGGCAGTTTCTACACAGCCAAAGGCTCAGAGCACGGATCCAGCCCTGGGAAACCGCGTCGATTGCTCGGTCCGGGGTGGATGCAGGCGATTATCTGCTCGATTGGCGCAACGGAGGGAGGGGTCTGCGTTATGTCCATCATTTCGATGAGAAAGAACTTGATGCACTGGCCGAAGCCAGCGGGTTCCGCGTGTCCGATACGTTTTATTCGGATGGGGAGGGAGGCCGTCTCGGGCTTTACCAGACCTGGAAGCTTGCCTCGTAAGACAAATTATGTAAGAATTGTCTTGTCAAAAGAGTCTATGCTAAACAAATGTTCTATTTTTTGATCGGAGAATCCAATGACCGTTGAGATTTATGAGCGTATCCAGCAGGGTCTCGACGAAAAGCGCCGACACCTGACCGAATTCCTGGAGACGGCGTCGGAGGTCGAGAAGGAGACCTGCCTGTGTGAGAATGAGGGCGGCGTTCACACACATTTGCAAGTCATCGAGGCAAGCCTGGAGAAGGTCGAGGATGAGACTCTTGGCCTGTGCGTTGTCTGTCATGGCTACGTCGAGTCTAGCCGCCTGGAGGTGGATTATACAGCCCATGTCTGTCTGGATCACTATTCCGACGCAGAACGACGGCGCCTGGAAGCCGAACTTGAGTTGTCTCAAATCGTCCAGCGCGCCCTGCTGCCGCAGCGGATCCCCGATATACAAGGCATAGAGCTGGCCGCTTTTCACCGCCCTTCCGAGATCATCGGCGGCGATTATTTTGACTTCTTCCAATTCCGCGATGGCACCCACGGGCTGGTCATTGCCGACGTCAGCGGCCATGGTGTTTCCGCCGGCATGCTGATGAGCAGCCTGCAGACGGCGCTGCGGACCATCGCTTTTGACAGCGATTCTCCGGCTGAGATCCTGGAGCGCATCAACCGTTTCTACATTCACAATATCAACTTCACGACGTTTGTGACCGTCTTCTTGGCGCGTTTCGATCCCAGCAGGCTTACGCTCACATACGTCAATGCCGGACATAATCCACCGGCGATCCGCCGTAAAGGAAGCTCACAGATCAGCTGGCTGGGACCGACAGCACCGGCCATCGGCCTGGTCGAGGAATTTCACCCGAGAACCGAATCAATCGTACTTTCAAAAGGGGACTCGTTGCTGCTCTACACCGATGGCGTCACGGAAGTCTTAAACGGGAGCAACAAAGAATTCGGACAGGAACGCCTGGCAGAAGTCCTCAGCCAGAATGGCGTACTGACCGCGCCCGGTATGCTTCAGGTCGTCCGCCAGGGGGTGAGCACATTTGGAGAGAACCGGCCGTTGGCCGATGATGTGACCCTGGTTGCGCTAAAAGTTTCAGATTGAAGGCTACGGGTTCGGGCTAAGGGGATACGTGATTGGGGTTCATAATATACTGCCACCAGTTGTTATGAATCCCATTCCTGCGCCCGGCTGCTTTCGGAATGTGCTTTAACCACCATCGATGGTGCTCCCGGGTATCTCCGTAACCCCATTCTGCGGAGGTGACCATACGGGTCAGGCCTTTGAAATCCGGGAAATTTTCCAGCCAGTCGTCACACTCACTGAAAACGGAGTCGGGGTTGTTCCAATCGTAATCACTCTGGCTGTTTGGCGCGAAGTGCACATTGCCCAGCGCGGCCCGCCCGGGATTTTTTTTCTCATAGCGGGTAAAGCGCTTCCATAGATTAGCTTCGCCCGTAAGATGTTCAAAGGTCTTTTCCATAATGGACTCAACACGGTGTCCCATGTTCTCGAGCATTTCGCCAACACCCCGCTCGTAGGAGAACCCCATGATCACAAAGCGCCGTTTTGCGGTATCCGTGTTTTTAAGTGGAGGGGCATTGCACCAGAAGGCGCCCGGTCCTCCCATAATGGATTCGTAGAACCCTGCGTGTGGAAAATTGAAGATCCAGACCTCATCGATCTCATTCCTAGCCACCCGCTGCAGGATATCGAAGCGATGGATGATTTCGTAGTAGCCTGCCTCCGGTGGCGTGTGGGGAGGCCTGACGTTGCGAACCACATTGAGATAGGTTTGCGGGTCGTAATAGAAGCCATCGACTTTTGGAGGGAAACCATCCACGTCAATCCGCTGGACGATTTGGTAACGCGCCAGCCCGCCGCTGGCCTGCAGGATATCGGCCATGAATCCTTTTGCCAGATCTTCCACCCTGTTCCACCTCATATATTCCGAGAGTTTTTTGCCCGAAGCCTGATCCATCGTGGGCTCATAGACAATGACCAAAGTCTTCAGGGTTGTCACCTGCGGCGGTTCGGCTGGATTATCGGGATCAATCCCGGGCGAGGACGTGTGTGGGGCTTTTCGTCTGCGGAAAATGGAACGGAAGTTCATACCCAGATCATTCGATAAAAGATGCGGAACGGCGGAGACTGCCTGTCAGGGAAGATTTGTCGCAAAGTAAACCTGATCTCCGATTGCCAGGTAGAGCACATAGTTTGGGCTGACGGTCATCGCGCCAACGCGGCCGTCCTCGAAGGGGTTGGCTTGCCCCGCATAGCCGGTGACTTGATTCTGTAATTCGAGCGAACGCGGCGAGAAACGGAAGACGCTTTGATTTTCGGAATCCAGGAGCAGGAGGACCGGGCTGGGTGGGCTGGTTAGCGACATCTGCGTGAAATGCGCCTGCCCGAAAATATCAAGACCCTGATGGGCAGGAAAAGAGTCCTGGTAAACAGCCGGGTCTACGCAGCGTGTCGGCGCCTCGGCCAGACGACTGAAGGTGCAGGTGGTGAGGTGTCCATCCGCATGGAGCAGGTATAGATCATCGCCGCTGACGGTCAGATCGATCGCGTTCTCGATATTCGGGATCTGGTTGCCGAAATAGAAATAGGGCGTGTCGACAAAGGCGCTGTCCTTGCCGACGAATACCCAGACTGCCCGCGACACAGCATCCAGCACATAGAGATCCCCTCGATCCAAAGCGAAAGCGGTTATGCGCCCCCAGTTTGTATTCGGAAGCCTGGGCAGAGGAATGGCCTGGGGTACCTGGCCCGGCGTGCAATAGAGCAGGCTGCCGCTCACATCGATGCCCAGCACCGCGGCATTGAGCGCGTTCACTTTTGGCAGGGCAAGAATATCGACCAGCGTGCCCACTTGATACCCGCCATAGGAACCTGGCTGGCAGTTGAACGAGCGATCCAGCTCGAGGCTTCGACCGGTGAAGGAAGCGTGCAGGATATCCCCGCCCTCGGCATCGAGCATATAGAGATCGCTCTCGCTCGCGGCCATGCGGGTGATCTGGGAGGAACCGCCCACTCCGCCCGGGAACGCAGGCACGAATTCGAGCCTGATAACACCCATCAGCTGATCCAGATGTGCCTGCGCGTCTGCTCGGAGCACCTCTGATTCATCTGTCTTCCGATACTGATCGGCTCGATCGAGCTGGTCTAGTAACATCTGCCATTGGTCGCGCTGGCGGGTAGGGTCGGTCTCGCTGAGAGCTTGTGCGCGGGCGTTGATGGCCAGCGCATACAGCTCATCGTACTGTATGCTCTGGCCAAACTGCAAGTAAACCACGCTGGCGACCGTCACGACCAGAACGGGAATGATGATCGCGATGAAGACCATGATATATGTTGGGAGGACCAGCGGTTTGTTAGACCTCGCAGGGAGCAGACGCGGGACGAATTTCCGCAGCGATGAGCGGAGGCGCTCACTCAGGCGCCGTCCGGTCTGGATGCCGCCCACCATAGCCTTTGCCATCTGGCGCGTCGCGACCGCATGCGGGCTGGGACGGGAATCCCTTCGGGTCCTCCGTGGAGGAGGCGATGCTTCGAAAGTCCCTGCCTCTTCTGCTTCTATGATGGGCGTCGGAATAGCTTCTGCCGATTTTGTGCGCGGGATGGAGGCTGGGAAACCTCGGCTCCCGAAGGTCTGTTCTTCCGCGGGTGGAATGCTATTTTGGGCCTGCGGCGGGATCGCATACGCGGAAGGCTGCACGAGATGCGCGGCGAAACCTGCCAGCGCATCGATTTCGTCCTCCGGCGCTGGGGGGTGCCCGTACCCCTCTGATTCCAGGGCTGGCAGGGAGGCAGGCTCCTGCACGGGAATGACAGGGCCCGGCTGGGCCGAAGGGTGGTGCGCTGTCTTTACGTCTGGGCGCAGGATCGTCAGCGTCCCATGCCCGTTCTGCGCCTGGATCAAGACCGCGTTCAAGTCGCCTTTCGTCAGAGTCAACTTGCGGTAACTTGCATTGAGCGATGCAGGCGGTCGTTCGTTCAACAGGTCGGCTTCCCAATCCGCGGGGAACTTTCCACACAGGACGAGAAGATCATGAGGATGCAATTCGACCTGCGACAGGTAGGATTTGCATGTCTGGCTCGATCCGAGCCCTTTGCCAGAAAGCGCCGGCTCATGGATGTGACGGGACTGCCCGTCGCTCACCCAGACGGCGTGCACCGGTCCACTTAGCAGGAGCGTGCACTGTTTATCGCGCACCACTGCCAGTCCGAGAAATCCCAATACATACTGCCCGCTCCCCGATGTGGATAGATTCCGCTCGAGCAGCGCCGCATTGATGCTCTCTGCCGCCTTGCGCATCGCCGAGGTCAGTGGCCCCGGGGACCGGTGGAAGAGTCTCGCCGCGTCGTCCATCAACTGTTTGACATCGGCGGTCGTGAGTGCAGCGTTGCCGGAAAGCATGAGATAGACGATCAGGCTGTCATGCTCACGCCCGCGTGCGGTCCTGCGCGGCGGTGTGACGGCGAGCAGGCCCGGGAGCGAAGCCAATTCCTGGCCATTGATTCGATGAATGGGGAGGAGGTTGAGATCGAGTGTTAGCACGGTGTAAGAATGTCAAAAAAGTTGCCATCATTATACTCAGTACTTCACGAAAGTTGAAAGGATCCCTCCAAGTGATTTCGTGATCTACTTATACTGGTAAAATTTCACCGCGGGATGATGGACAATCAACGATAATCGAGGATCATAAACCTTTCATGAATTTTATATTGCACAAGGATTTCTCCGAGTTTTCTGCAGCGAACTGGAATCAGCTTGTCGAGCAAAGTATTGCAGATACCCCGTTTTCGCGCTTTGAATATCTCAGTGAATGGTGGAAGACTCTGGGTGGGGGAGAATGGAATTCTGCGGAACTTGTCCTGGTCTCTGCCTCGGAAAACGATCAGCTGATCGGGATGGCTCCGCTGTTCATCACCGAGTACGAGGGGCAGCGCGCCCTCATGCTCGTGGGGAGCATCGAGATTTCGGATTATCTGGACTTAATTGTCCGCGCGGATGACTTGCCGCGTTTCCTCTCGGGGCTCCTGGACTTTCTCGCCTCGTCCCTCGCCGATACGTGGTCCGCCCTCGACTGGTATAACCTGCCCGATTCGTCTCCCACGCTCGTGGCCCTTAAAGCGGAAGCCGATAACCGTAGCTGGGATCATCACGAGGAGGTCTACCGTCCTACGCCGCACATCCCCCTGAACGGTTCCTTCGAAGAATATCTGGCGCGGCTGGAAAAAAAGCAGCGCCACGAGATCCGCCGCAAGATGCGCCGCGCCGCCGAGTCGGGGCGCGTCCGTTTTTACGTGGTGGATAAAGAAGCCGATATCGAGCCTGAGCTGGGATCATTTTTTCATCTTATGGAACAAGACCCGAACAAGGCTCTTTTTCTAAAAGACGCGATGCGCGAGCAAATGTCGACAACCATTCATGCTGCGCACGAAGGGGGCTATCTCTGGCTTGGGTTCCTGGAAGTGGATGGAGAGAAAGTCGCCGCCTCTTTGAATTTCGACTACAAGAATAAATTATGGGGCTATAACTCCGGCGTCAGCCGCCAGCACATGGAGCTTTCCCCCGGCTGGGTGCTGCTCGCGCATACCATCCAATGGTGCTGCGAACACGGACGCTACGAGTTCGACTTCATGCGCGGCGATGAGGACTACAAGTACCGGTTTGGTGGGGTGAATAGGTATGTAATGAGGGTAAGGGTGGTCAGGAAAAATGAAGAACCTTGAACTGTGTAAAGATGAAGCTTCCTCACCATTAAGGAAAAACTTAACAGTTCTCCGGCGCCGTTCTCCCGCAGTTGGACTGCGGGAGAGGTGATGAGGCTCTCCCCTGTAACTCCTTCCTGTTTTCTTTTGCGTGTTTGCCATTACAATTGGGCTTTCTTACTGAGGACATCGCTTGGACCTTCTTCAGCTTTTTTTGATCTTTTTGAAAGTCAATTTACTTAGCACGTCCGGCCCGGCCTCGGTCGGTTTACTCTATCACGAAGTGGTGGGCAAATCCGTCACCGAGGGCCAATTTGTGCAGGCGGTGGGGTTTTCCTCCGTCCTGCCGGGCAGTGACGCGCTGCAGCTTGCCATGTATATTGGCTACGCCGTGGGTGGGATTCCCGGGGGACTGGTCGCACTCCTTGCCTCCATCCTGCCGCCAACAATCATTATTTTAGGTGTGACTCTCATCCTGCATCGCTTGCGGCGCGAATCATGGATCAGCAGCTTTATCGAGGGTCTTACCCCGGCCATTTCCGTGCTGATGTTGTTCACGGCCTGGAAGATCTTTCAGAAGGGCGGCACGATGGGCTGGGAAGCCTGGGCAATTGGCCTGGTCAGCCTGGCGGGGATGTTTTCCAAGAGGGTGCCGGAACGAATTTTGATCGTAATTGCGGGTTTGGTTGGAGTCCTCTTCCTCTCATGAACCGACCAAAGTTCATCGTTTGGTTAAGATTGCTTTGGATGTTTCTCAAGGTGAATCTCCTTTCCCCGTCGGGCCCCGCCTCGATCGGCCTGCTGTACAAGGAGGCGGTTGGCAGCATCATGACCGAGGGGCAGTTCGTGGAGGCCGTCGGTTTCTCGAATGTGCTGCCGGGCAGCGAAGCGTTGAAGCTTGCCATGTTCGTAGGGTTTGCCGCGGGTGGGATCCCCGGTGTGCTCACAGCCTTACTGGGCGCGATCCTGCCGCCGACGGTGATGATGCTGATCGTATCTGCCATTCTTCAACGCTTTCAACAGTCGAATTGGATCGACGGGTTTGTGGCCGGCATGAGCCCCGCCGTGGCGGCGTTGATCATCGTCGTGGCCTGGGAGCTGTTCCGCGCCACCTCGCCGAGGGGGATCGACCGCCGGGCGATGGTGATCGCGGCTCTGAGTGCTGCGGCGTTCTGGTTCGAATTGCCCTCCCCGTTTGTCTTGATAGGGGCAGGACTTCTCGGGGTTCTTTTGTACGGCCAACGGAGCTACTGATGAAGATGGAATTACTCATTGCAACCAATGGATTCAAGGGGACCTGGGCCGCGATCGAATACGGCGCCTGGCTGGCCGAACGGATGCAGATCAGGGTAACGCTCCTGGGTGTGACCGAAAAGCTCAGTCCCGGCGAGATCGACGATCACCATCCTCTGGAGGATATCTTCGCGAGTGCCGTCGACTTATTCCATAAAAAGGGAGTGGAATATAGTTTGGAAGTCCAGAACGGAGATGCGGAGCATATCATTCCAGGAAAGGCAAATAAGGGCGATTTTATTACTGTCATCAGCCCGTTGGGACGCCCACAGTTTCGGCGCTGGCTGACCGGTCGATCCCTCCGCCCGCTCATGGAAAAGATCAAAGGACCGATCCTCTATGTGCCTGAGGTGAGACTGCCGTTAAAAAGGCTGCTGATCAGCGCCGGCGGGTTGGGCTATGAAGTCGCTGCGGAGCACCTGGCCTTGCAGGTGGCAACTGCAAGTCGGGCGGATGTGGCGATCCTGCATGTTGTGCCTCCGACCGATCTGGACTACCCGACAACACGACATGTGCGCGAACATATGCAGGATCTCTCGGATACGGATACGTTTTTAGGACGTAGTCTGCGTAAGGCAGTCGATATTGCCAAAGCCGCAGGGTTGAATGCAAATCTGATCACGCGGCAGGGCCACGTGGTGGAAGAGATCTTAGCTGAGATCAAAGAGGGAAATTATGACATGGTCTGCATGGGTTCGACGTACAGCGCCCATTCACTAAGACAGCTGTATACCCCGAATGTCACTGCCGAAGTGGCCGAGGCCGCGCTCTGTCCGGTGCTGACCGTGCGGCATATGCCCACTTAGGTCATATGTTCCCCGCGCTACGAACCTGGCGTGTACTTGTTCTCCCACTCTGAGATCGCGGCCCGAATAGCCGCCTTGACCTCTGCATCAGGCACTTCGTCCACGCTCATGTACCGCGTCAAACCAACATAGACGTTCACACCACCATCAGGTGATTGAGTAAGGAAAACGCGGCGACCCTCCAGGGGCGTTCCGGCCATCCGCGCCTGCAGGATGGCATCGATCTGTGCAACGATGCTGTTGGCCGACGCGGCGGGCCTTTCCTCCCTCATACTCCCCGGAGGCTGTTGTGAAACAGGTCTGGGCGCGGCTGGTTCAGCCGAAACCGGAGCGGGTTTTGGCCCTGCCCTGAGCTGCGTCGAAGGGTGAGGAGGTGGCGGCACTTCGGTGGAAGGGTCGGGTGCGGACATCGGGGCCGGGCGTCTTTCCAGCCAGGGACGCATTATATTTACCATTTCGATCAATCGTTTCCGCTCCTGGGAGGAGAGTGCAGAGGGGTCCACCCGCGCGCCATCGAGATCGAGGGTCAGCACCCCGTTTTCGCTCTTGATCCGCAGCATACCGGGATCATCCACCGTGACAGTCTTCGGCTGAGGCGGAGGCTGATCCCTGCGCTCCTGCTCTTCTTCGGCTTTCCGCCTCTTATATCCCTGGCCCCGGCCTTCGAATAAGCCAAAGCCATAGCCAAAGAACATCGCTGCCAGCGCGATCCCGGCGATCGCAAGATATGTCATCTCGACCATTTGTCACCTCACTTGACACTGTGGGCAGTAATGTGTGCTGCGTTGACCGACGACCATGCGCTCGATGATTGTGCCGCATACCGGGCAGGGCTTTCCCGCACGATCGTACACGCGGAAGTGGTTCTGAAATTCACCACCGCGATAGACCCAGTCGATCGATGCGCCGTTGCGGCGAATGCCTTCCTTCAAAACTGCCCGGACGGCAGCCTGCAGCGCCTCAGCCTGGTCCGCCGTGATGGCGTCAGAGGCAGCCAGCGGGTGCAGCTTCGCGATGTGCAGGGCTTCATCCGTATAGATGTTGCCCAGGCCCGCCAGAAATGTTTGATCGAGCAATAATGGCTTGAGCTGTCGGTGCCTGTTGTGCAATGCCGCGTGCAGCCACTGTGACGTAAAGTTCCTGCTCAGTGGTTCGGGGCCAAGCTTGCCAAGCACCATTTCCGGAGTCGTCGTCAGCCAGACACGCCCAAATTTTCGGGTGTCATTAAACACCAAAGCCATGTTGCCCGACAACCTTAATATTAACCTGTCATGTTTTTCAGGCCTGATTTTGCTCTCTCTGAGGAATAAATCACCGCTCATTCGTAAATGGATCAAAAGGCTGGAGGCGTTGCCCTGACTGGCAAAGCCGTCTCGAGAGGACGAAAGATGAAGGATAAAGTACTTGGCGCGGCGCGACACATCCCGGATCTTCTGACCCTCGATCCGCTCTTTGAATTTCTTTCCCACCGGTGAGGCGAGCGTACGCGGCCAGCGCAGGTCGGCGCCCAGTATCATTTTTCCGACCAGGTCCGGTTTCAGTTTTCGTACTATGGTTTCAACTTCGGGGAGTTCAGGCATAATGGGCAATTCAACTTCGGCGCTTTTCTATCGGTCGTGACCGACTATCAATCGCTACCAATTGATTATTCATTGAACATCTCGCCAACACTCCGTCCCTCATGGGCGCGGAGGATCACCTCTCCCAGCATGGGGGCAATCGACAGGACTGTAATTCGATCTTGGAGCGGCTCGATTTTTTCCGGCGTGATCGGAATTGTGTCGGTTGTGACAATATGCTTGATAGGCAGCTCTGCCAGCTTGTGCGCAGCATCTTTCGAAAAAATGGGATGAATGAAGGCGAGGTAGATATCGCGTGCCCCGTGTTTCTTTACCACGTCCACTGCCTGGGCAACGGAGCCGCCGGTATCTACTTCATCGTCGACGATGATCACATCGCGCCCTCTTACATCGCCGATCAGCGTCCAGGCTTCGGCGTGAGCATCGCTGCCGATGCGGCGTTTTTCGATGAAGGCAATCGGCACATCCAGGTCAAGCGCATAGTTGCGGCCTTTTTTTGCAAAGCCGAGGTCCGTGGCGACCACGACAGGATCCTTCATCAGTCCCATCAGATTTTGCTTCATGTGATCGCTGATCATGTGGGATGCCGTCAGTACGTCGCCGGGAACCGAAAAGAATCCCTGGATCTGCCCGGCGTGCGGATCGAAGGTCATGTAACGATCTGCACCCGCAATCTCGATCATGTCGGCCACAAGGCGGGCCGTGATCGGCACGCGCGGCTGGTCCTTTTTATCCGAACGTCCGTAACACAGGTATGGCACGACTGCCGTGATGCGCGCGGCAGAATCGAGGCGGATGGTCTGGATCATAATGAGCAATTCCATTAAATTATAATGGACGGGCGAGGAGGTGGTCTGGATGACATAGACATCCTGCCCGCGCGCACTGCTATTCAATTTGACGAAAATATTCTCGTTGGAGAACTGGATGACTTCTCTTGGGCTTAAGGGTTGCCCGAGATAATTGGCGATTTTCTGGGCTAGTTCAGGGGAGGCGGAGCCTGCGTACAATTTGATCTCACCGTACATTTTCATATCATATTGAAAATGTTCTGACATCCTCTCTCCTTCATCCTGCGATGAATCCTCATGTCGAATTTCCATTTAATAGGGACTTTACTGCTTCCCATGGGGAAAGTTCTCTGCTCAAGACTTTCGCGACAACCTCGTCATACTGTTTCTGGGGGGTGGTCTCGTGAAAACGAGCCTTCAGGGCTTCACTCAGAACCGCCTCCAGCTCGGACCCAAGCCGGGCACGGTCCCGAGCCTCCCACCCTCCGCTCTCGCGCAAGTGTGCAGCATGTTTTGAAATGGATTCTGCCAGCTCTGCGATCCCGTGACCCTCCGTGGCAACCGTCTTGTGGATCGGCGGAATCCACAAAGTAGAGTCCGCCGCGGGGCCCGTAACAGACATCGACCGGCCGTGATGCCGGATAACTCGTTTGGTTGGGTGCGCAAGCTCGAGCGTGGAGCGGAGTGCACGTTCCGTATTTTCCACCCCGGGCCGGTCTGCCTTATTGATCACAAGGATGTCTGCGATTTCGAGGATCCCTGCCTTGATGGCCTGGATTTCATCGCCGAGGCCGGGAGCTTCCACCACCAGCGTGGTATGGGCCAGGCGTGCGATATCCACTTCGCTTTGTCCCGCCCCGACCGTCTCGATGATGATGATCTCAAAACCGGCCGCATCAAAGACCTGGGTCAGTGCCGACGTGGTCTGGGCGATTCCGCCCAGCGAACCGCGTGAAGCCATCGAGCGGATGAAGACGCCGTTGTCGCCCGAAAGGTCGCGCATGCGGACGCGGTCGCCCAGCACGGCGCCTCCCGTGAACGGGCTGGATGGATCCACTGCCACAATCGCGACGCGCTTTTGTAAACCGCCTGATTTGCGATAATATGATGCAAGCTGATTGACGAGGGAAGATTTGCCTGTCCCCGATCCACCCGTGACCCCGATCAGATGCGCTTTGCCAGTATGGGGGAAGAGCTCTGCGAGGGCGGCCCGCCCCTCGAGAGAATTATTTTCCACCTGGGTCAATATTCGTGCAAGTGCGAGGCGGTCTCCTTCCAGAACAGAGTCTACCAAAGTCATCATGCCTTCAGAACAGATCCGTACTTTAATTCCTGCCTCGTAACACAGAATATAGACTTCATCCCACAGCCTCACGGACATCCTTGATAATCTCGTCGGTCGACGCGCCGGGACCGTAGATGTGTGTAATGCCCATCTCCTTGAGATGCGGCATATCTTCATCAGGAATAATGCCTCCGATGAAGATCTTGACATGGGACTGTCCGTTGGATCTGAGCAATTCCAGGATACGCGGAGCCAGCGCCATGTGCGCGCCCGAAAGAATGGAGAGACCCACCACATCCACATCTTCCTGCAGGGCCGCTTCGGCGATCATCTCGGGAGTTTGTCGCAAGCCCGTGTAGATGACCTCCATGCCTGCATCTCGCAATGCCCGCGCAACAACCTTCGCACCGCGGTCATGTCCATCGAGTCCAGGTTTTGCCACCAGCACACGGATCTTTTTTTCAGTCATGGTTCCTCCATGAAGAATTCTGCCGTCATTATACTATGATGGGGGATGGGCCTAAAATAGTCCCTTAAACGCATCCATTTCGTATAAGGCTGAAAAATCCGGTTCTTCAGGTTTTGTCGTGAAAGGATGCCGGATCTATCACGGGAATTCCCGGAGATCCAAAAATCCCTCACTTCCGGTGAGTCAGGAATATGCTATACTTTGCTCATGCAATCACAAACGGCTTGGTCTCAATGGGCTGAATCCTTGCGCCGTCTTAAGCTGGATGGATTGGTTGCCTGGCTGCTCGAGGCAGGAGCGCCATTCACCCTGCTGGGTGCACAGGCAGTTTACATGAGCCAGCCATTTCTTGGTGGGAAACAATTAACGGTACTTGCTCATATGCTCGAAGAAGAGGAAGAGTCCCGGGCTTTTGCCCGTTATTTGCGTGGGGAGCTGCCGGGATGATTGGCCTGAGTCTTGTTGCTGTCGCTGCTCTGCTTTTAATCGCACTGACGCTCTGGCGGCGCAGGAATCCGGCAATGCTGCGCCCCATCGGCGCGTATGAACGCCTAAACCGCGCTGTGGGCCTGGCAGTCGAGCAGGGTACACGCCTGCACATTTCGCTCGGACGCGGCAGCCTGGCTACTACGCGGGGCGGCTCTGCGTTGGCCGGCCTTGGGATGCTGCGCAGGCTTGCCGAGCGGACCTCTGCCAGCGACCGCCCACCGGTCGTCACGTCGGGGGATGCTTCCCTGGCGATCCTCTCCCAGGATACGCTGCAGTCCGGTTACCGCGCGGCAGGCGCGGAGGACCAGTATCGTTTCAGCACCGGCCGTTTGACCGGTCTGACACCCTTTTCCTATGCGGCCGGAACTATGTCCGTAGAGCATGATGAGAACGTCTCTGCGAATGTCGTGCTCGGTGATCTAGGCGCGGAGGCGGGGTTGATCGCCGAGGCTTCCGATCGCGAGAATTCAAGCCTGGTCGCGGCCAGCGATGACCTCAGCGCACAGACGATCTTTTATCTTTCTGCACAGGAACCGCTGATCGGCGAGGAACTGTTCGCCGCGGGCGCGTACGTAGGCGCGGGCGCAGCACATCAAGCCAGCCTGCAGGTGCAAGATATTTTGCGCTGGCTGGTTGTGCTCGCCATTTTGGCAGGAGCTTTTTTGAAATTTCTTGGGATGATCTGATGCGCATTGTTGCCATTCTCTCTGCAATCGCTGCCATTTCTGCCGGGGTGATCGTCCTGCTGGGATATTTTGTATCTACTTCGCCGGTCCCTGCTCTGCGCCTTTTATTGACTGATTGGGCGATCATGATCGCCGGCATGGCGGTGCTGGTCGGCATCTATAACCTGGCGGCAGTGCAGATGGAAAAAGTGCGTTCGCGCCAAAAGGGCGGAGTCTATGGGGCCTTGCTGGTTTTGTCACTGATCGTTACATTTGGGTTTGGCCTGCTGCTGGGACCTCAAGACCCGCTCATGCGGCTCGCAGTAGAAGCGATCATCCTGCCTGTGGAGGCCGCTTTGATGGCCATTCTTGCAGTGACCCTGATCTACGCAAGTATCCGCCTCTTCCAGCGCCGTAAGGATGTGACCAGTGTGCTCTTTCTGGTTGCAGCCCTCCTTTTTATGCTGGCGATGATGCCAACGCCGTTTGGCCCTGTCCCCGGCGATTGGTTCATCCTGCTGGTGGAAGGCGCCGTTGCCGAGGGGGGCGCGCGTGGCCTGCTGATCGGCATTGCTTTAGGCACCCTGCTGACCGGTTTGCGTGTATTGTTTGGCATGGATCGCCCGTATGGGGGTAGCTGACCGTGGCCGATATCCGCTGTCCCAGTTGTGGAAAGAATAATCCGGATTTTCTGGATCACTGCCAGTTCTGTCAAAGCCCGCTAAAGCCTGAATCCATTCTCCGGGCCGGGGAGACCCCGACCAAGAAGCATACAGGCGAGCTGGAGCCGGTCCTTCCGGAATGGCTTCGAGATCTTCGCCAACAGGCAAGACAATCAGCTGAGGAGGAAGCTGTCCAACAGGCGGCGCGTCCAAAAGAACAGAAGGACGAGCCTCCCGATCTTCTGGCAGGCCTGGCCTCGCAGGCGGGCGCGGAAGATGATGAAATCCCAGATTGGCTGGCAAGCATCGGTCCTACGGCGAAGGCAGCCTCTGAAACTCCTGTAGAGGAGAACCGGCAATCTCTAATGGAAGATTCTGAGGATCAATCGGAGGAGCAGGAGGAGAAAGATGAGCTTTCGGCCTGGCTCTCAGAGGCCTCCCAGGAGCCCAGCGAGCCTTTTACATTAGAGCCAGGAGTATTCCAGGATGACCCAGATTGGATGAGCAACCTGGGTTCGACAACAGGATCGCCGGGGGAACCCAGTGCCCCAAAAGAAGAAGAGGATCTAAGCTGGCTCCACAACCTGGAGGCTTCGGCAAAGCAATCTGCCGAACCTGCGGAGCCAGGACGGGATACATCCAGGACGCCAGGAAGCGCCTCCACTCAACCTTTTTCTGAAGAACAAGATTTGGGCTGGCTGAACAATCTCGGGGGACTCTCCGAGCCTGCAGCACCCTTCGATCCCTCAGGGCGTGTGCCGGCTCAGGACCAGCCTGCTCCTGCTGAATCTTCCGCCCCTCAGGACGATCTGAGTTGGCTTGAAAACCTTGGCGGAACCGAGCCATTACAGCCTCCTCAATCGCCTCCGCCGGCGGAGGATCTGAGCTGGCTCAACAACCTTGCCGGTACATCCAAGCTATCGCAGCCGCAGCCTGAAAAATCCTCTTCACCAGAAGACCCGGGCTGGCTCAATACGCTGGGAAGAACACCTGAATCTTTACAGGATGAACCAGCCCAACCTTTATCAGACACAGAGAGTATGTTTGATGCTCCGGACTCTTCATCCGAGATATTTTCGCCGCGGCGGACCGCGCCGCTCGGTGAGGAGGCCCTGGACGAATCCCTGCCAGACTGGCTGAAAAGCGCGACAGAGAAACCCTCCATGCCCCCGCTCGGCGCAGAAGGGCTGGACTGGCTGGCTTCCCATGATCTCGACCGGGATCAGCCTTCCCTCACACAAGAATCGCCTACCTCCCCCCCTCAGGACATTTCCGGTGAGGGTGAGCCAGCTACATCCCCTCCCTCCGATCAACCTCAAGAGATTCCCGTTTTCGTTCCCCCGAGTGAAACGACCCCCGCTTCAGATCAGGATGTAGATTCCCTGTTCTCGATGGATATGCCGGACTGGCTCTCAAGTCCCGAGGCCGGGACGGGTGAGGATTCCACGCGCGAGGCCGAGACTCCGCCCGTGGAAAGTGGGGACTCGCTCGCCCCCGTTGAGCTTCCATCGTGGGTCCAGGCTATGCGGCCCGTGGAAGCAGTTCTCTCGGAAACCGGGCCTGGCGCTGCAGAGCAGGCACCTGAAAAAGAGGGGCCCTTAGCAGGCCTCGGAGGGGTCATCCCCTTGCTGCCGATCGGCTCAACCCGCAGGCCGAAGGCGCTGTCGCTCACACTGCAGACCACAGACGAACAGCGGACCGGTGCGGCAATCTTAGAGGAGATCCTTACCAGTGAAACAAGCCCGCGGCCGCTTGTCGCGCCAGCCTCTGTTTCCTCTCAGAATATATTGCGCTGGACTCTCGCAGGTGTTGTCCTGCTGGTCCTCGGGCTGATGATCGGACTTCGCTCTCAGAGGATGCCGGTTTCAAGCGCTTTGCCGGTCGAGGCCGGCGCTGCTTCGAATGCCATTGCGAATATTGCCGAAGGTGCGCCGGTTTTGGTGATCGTGGACTATGAGCCGGCTCGGGCAGCTGAGATGGAGGTCCTCGGTGGTGCCCTGTTGAATACCATGGTCTCCTCACGCCGTCCTACTCTATCGTTTCTATCTACCTCGCCGAATGGGCCTGCACTTGCCGAACGATTGATGGTGAACACACAGCTCAATAATGGGTCTCAAGGCGTGCAATATTCCAATCTGGGATACTTACCGGGCGGTTCGGCCGGCGTGCTTGCATTTATTGAATCCCCGCAGACAGCCGTACCTGCTGCGCGGATCGAGAGCTTTTCACAGTATGCCGCGGTGATCGTGTTGACCGATCATGCTGAATCCGGACGCGCATGGGTGGAGCAACTGGAGGCGCGCCGACAAACCGATCTCGCATTCGCCAACCAGCCGATGCTGGTTGCTGCCAGTGCACAGGCGGGCCCCCTGCTTCAGCCATATGTATCTTCACGTCAGGTCACCGGCATGATCAGCGGCCTTCCCGATGCGGCCAGGTACGAGGCCGTCAATAATATCTCGCCGGGAATTGCGCGCAGCTACTGGGATGCGTTTGGCGTCGGATTGCTTCTGGCTATTGTTTTGATCGTGTTCGGAAGCCTGTGGAGTCTTCTCATGTCCATCCGCCCGCGCCGGGCCGGTACTGAATAGGCATAAGACGCATGTCTCCTGACATTCTTGCTGCCATTTTTGGTCTGATTTTTACGCTGATGGTCTTCAGTTACCTGCTGCGGGATAACCCTTTATTTCGTATCGCAGTGTATCTCTTCGTAGGTGTCTCTTCGGGGTACGCGGCCACAGTAATTGTGTATTCGGTCCTGATTCCCAGGCTTCGTCTGGTTCAAGCCGATGACCTGAATCAATTGGTCGTTGCGATAGTTCCTGTCTTGCTCGGTGTATCTCTTTTGGCGAAACTCTCTCCTCGGATTTCATGGATCGGAAATTTCGCCATGGCCCTGCTGGTCGGCGTCGGTGCGGCTTCTGCCCTCGGCGGGGCAGTACTTGGGACTCTGATTCCCCAGGCGCAGGCTGCGATCGACGCGTTCGACTTTCGCGCCGCCCCGAGCGCTTCCGATGCAATTTTTGGTTTGGTCAGCGGAGTCGTCATGCTGGCAGGAACAGTCTTTACCCTCGGGTACTTCCATTTCAGTGCGGAACGCGCGCCGGATGGGTCTGCCCGGCGCAACCGCGTTTTCGAGCCGATCGCATGGGTCGGGAACATCTTTATCGCCATCACTTTCGGTGTGTTGTTTGCCGGCGTGTATATGGCGGCTCTGACAGCCATGATCGAACGACTGGGTTTCCTCATCAATTTCCTCCGGTAGCTCATTGGTATTTGACCTATGCCTGCATCGCTGGTCCAGAATGAATCCATATTAGCCATTGACGTCGGCGCGGCAGTCACGCGCGTGGTGATGTTCGATGTGGTGGAAGGGCAGTATCGTTTTATCGCGGCAGGACAGGCATCCAGCACCGCGGAAGCGCCGTTTAAAGATATCGGAATCGGCGTACGCGAAGCGATTACGAATCTGCAGAACACCCTGGGAACGACATTGCTTGGGCCGCACGACAACAACCTGATCGCGCCTTCCCAGCCCGATGGTACGGGCGTGGATGCGGTCGTCGCAACAGTCTCCGCCGGACCGGTGATTAAGACGGTGATCGTCGGGCTGCTCTCCGATGTGTCCCTGGAGAGCGCGCGGCGTCTGGCAGAATCCACATACAGCCGGATTGTGGAGAGGCTGGACCTCTCCGACCAGCGCCGACCAGACCAGCAGATGGACAGCATCGTCCGTCTGCGCCCGGATCTGGTCCTCCTGACCGGCGGTACCGATGGCGGCGCATCTCGTTCGATCCTCAAGATGCTTGAGGGGGTCGGGCTTGCCTGCTACCTGATGCCTCTTGAGAAGCGCCCGATGGTGTTGTACGCTGGCAATCATATCCTGGCAGACGACGTGCAGGAGCTGCTGGGAGGCCACGCGGGCAGCCTGCAGGTCAGCTACAACGTGCGTCCCTCGCTGGAGACCGAGGATCTCGCGCCTGCCAGCCATGAGCTGGCCTCGCTCATTATGAAACTCCGCCAGCGGCAGATCAAAGGCATCGACGAACTCCACCTGTGGACGTCGGGGAATCTTTTGCCAACTGCTTATGCGCGGGGGCGCATGATTCGCTTCCTGAGCAAGCTTTATGAATCCACGCGCGGCTTGCTGGCAGTGAACGTCGGGGCGTCAGCCACGTCGGTTGCCGCGGGCTTTGCAGGTGATCTCACGCTCGGGGTGTATCCGCAATTCGGGGTGGGCGAGAACCTGGCAGGTTTGCTGCAATATACCGAGATCGATGATATCCTGCGCTGGCTGCAGCTCGATATCACGGAGAATTCTCTGCGTGAGTATCTATTCCAAAAATCACTGTATCCGACCTCCATCCCCGCCACAAAGGATGAACAGGCCATCTCGCAGGCCATTGCGCGGCAGGTCTTGTATCTGGCTGTGCGTACTGCGAAAAAGGATTTTCCTGCCAGCGCACAGCCTGTGCGGGCCGATCTGATGCCGGCGCTCGATCTGATTCTTGCGGGCGGCGG
>DASTFG010000401.1:0-2191 GCA_035708785.1 Anaerolineales bacterium | reverse complement strand
CGCTGCCTGCCAATCTGTTACTTGTCACCGAGACCAACCTCGAGATCATCCTGAACCATATCAACGAAGTAAAGCCCGAATTATTGATCGTCGACTCGATCCAAACCGTTTACCTTTCCAACATGGATTCATCTGCCGGGTCGGTTTCGCAGGTGCGCGAGTGTTCTTCGCAGCTGCGTGAGCTCGCGAAAACCAGCGGCATCTCCGTCTTCGTGATCGGACATGTGACGAAAGAGGGCACCATCGCGGGTCCGCGCGTCCTGGAGCATATCGTCGATACAGTCTTGTATCTCGAGGGAGACCGCTTCCAGGCATACCGCCTGTTGCGCTCGGTAAAGAATCGCTTTGGCGCGACCTCCGAAGTCGGCGTGTTCGAGATGCGCGAAGGTGGCCTGGCGGAAGTGACGAATCCGTCCGAGGCGTTTCTTGCGGAGCGGATGATCAACGCCGCCGGCTCTGCCATTGCCGTGACGATGGAAGGCACGCGGCCCATCCTTGTGGAGATCCAGGGACTCACCTCTCCCACCCAATTCGGCAACGCGCGCAGGACTCCCAACGGGGTAGACTTCAACCGTCTCTTGTTAATCACAGCCGTCCTCACCCGCCGGATGGGGCTGAAGCTTTCGGAGCAGGACATTTTCGTCAACGTTGTGGGTGGGATCCAGATCGAAGAACCCGCCGCAGACCTTGCCATTGCGGCCGCGATCGCCTCTTCATGGAAGGATATCTCGGTCAAGGCTGATGCTGTCCTGATCGGCGAGATCGGTTTGGCGGGCGAACTGCGGATGCCGGGACAAATGCAGGCACGTCTACGAGAGGCCCAAAAACTGGGCTTCCGGACCGCCATCGTGCCGAGGGCCCTGCGAAAGGGTGAGCCGTATCCCGGGGGAATTGACATCGTCGAGGTCAGGTCGATCCAGCAGGCACTGGATGTCGCGCTGGCCGTTCCCCGAGAGTTACCCCAGGGACGCAAGATGGCGTAGTCCTGTCATCGCGAGCCCCTTTACCCTGAGCGCAATGATATCTAGAGCGTCACATGGACTAAGCGGGGCGAAGCAATCCTCACCGTCGTCAGGAGATTTCTTCGTTGCTCACCGGGAAGCGGTTCGCCCCTCGCAATAACTTCCCTGCTTTTGCAACCTGTCCAAATCTCCTTCGTATAAACCAGAGAAGGAGATTTCCCATGAATCCAAGAATCATTGCAGCAATTCTCATGCTGGCGCTCGCCTCCATGGCCTGCGGTTTCAGCATCGACCTGCCCGCGCGGGCACAAGCCGGACCGGAAGTCGAGGAGTCCATATCAGTAGCAGAGCCGGAGTCAGATGAGTCGCGCCTGACCGTTTCATTCGGCGCGGGAGAGTTGACCTTATCCCCCGGCGCGACGAATCTAGTGGATGGAACAGCCGTCTATAATGTCCCGGATCTAAAGCCGGAAATCCAACAAAATGGCAGCAGCATCGAGATCAGACAGGGCGATTTCAAGAGCCTGCCTCCGTTCGATAACATGAAGAATGAATGGGATCTGAAGCTGGGCGACACCCCGCTGGATCTGGTCATTCAGGCTGGTGCGTACGATGGGAATTTTGAGCTGGGCGGGCTTGCGCTGAAGAGTCTGACTGTGCGCGATGGCGCAGCGGATGTCGAGCTTTCGTTCCGCGAGCCGAACCAGACCGAGATGTCCATGCTCCGCTACGAGACGGGCGCGTCCGATGTGAGGTTAACCGGCCTGGCGAACGCCAACTTCTCTACCCTGGCATTTTCCGGCGGGGCAGGGAATTACACACTCGACTTTAGCGGCGAGCTTCAACGGGATGCAGTTGTGACGATTGAATCAGGTTTCGGTAATCTGAGCCTGATCGTCCCCGAAGGGATGGATGCCGCCGTGACGGTGGAAGGCGCGGCGCTCAACGTAAATCACGCCTCCGGCTGGGCCCAAAACGGACAAAGATATGTGCAGGACGGTTCTGGCCCGACGCTGACAATTCTCGTCAAGATGGCTGCGGGCAACCTTTCAATCACGGATTAGCATTTTGTCTCTTTACTACCCCTCTTTGTGCCAGAGAGGGGTTTTTAATTGGAGCAAAAGGTCATAATTCATCTGTGACCTCTATCACTTGTAGCCTGTGAGCGGGAAGCATAAAATCGGTATTAGAGACAGAGATTGTCTGTTTTCTCAAAGGAAGGTATTTAT
>DASTFG010000400.1:0-5197 GCA_035708785.1 Anaerolineales bacterium | reverse complement strand
GCCTGCCTGCTCCGGACGACTTGCGCGCTATCGTTATACCGATACCTGAGCGTGAACGCAATTAGCTCACCCATTGACTCGTCCGAGTCGATCACCAGGATACGGCGGGGAACTGTGGAATCCCTAGCCTCATCCATGCCGGCCTCGGGATCGAGAGTGGGGTTATCCAAAGTGACAGTGCCTCTTCACGGAAGCGATCAACTGCTCTGCTTCGAACGGCAGCGGGATGACCTCATTTGCGCCGCGCTGCACGAGGTCGGTGATGAACTCGGGTCGGGCAGCGCCCGAGACCACGATGATTGCCATCCCGGGGTAGGCGGAGCGAACGCCGGAGACCACTTCCCGGATCTGGTCGCGTACAAGGGTATTATCCGTGACAAGCAGCAGATCGAACGGCTCCCGGGAAAGCGCGCTTAATACATCCCGGAGACCCGCAGACGCGCCGCTCACCGTGCTGCGGACGCCAAGCAGTTTCTCGAGGAAAGCCGAGAAGAACGGGCCGAGGTCGTCCGGCCTCGCGAGGATCAGGGCAGAGAGTTCCAACGTAGTAGGATCGCCAGCACAGATGACTCTGATCATTCTCAGGCTAACAGTAAAAAATAAAGAGCGTACTCCACGGTGATTGTCAGAAGACCGGCGCCCAGTCCGATGATCGCGACGACCTTTGGCCGGTACCCGGAGAGCAGCGAGGCCAGGGCAACTGCAAATCCCAATACCGCAAATTCCACCACCAGACTCTCGAGGAATCCAAAAACCTGGAGGTTCGGTGTGGTTCCCCGCGCTGCTGCTACCTGGATCACCATCCCTACCCATACAGCCAGCAGGCCAAGAAAAGACCAGCCACCGAGAAAGAGACTCGCCCATGGAAAGAAACGCGCCGTTTGCTCCGCACGAAGGGCATTACTCTCGGTATTCGGAGTACTCCCTGGACTCTCAGATGAGGTTTCGAAAAACTCCTCTTCCGTTTTCCGAAAACGCCGGAACTGCCAGAAGACACGCAGGGCAAGAATGATCTGGAGTAACGCAAAAACGGTCCAGCCACCGGCGCCAGCCATCAGGTTGGAGAACGCAGCCCAGGCCAGCGTTACTGCGTAAATAATGAACATGGAAGCTGTGCGGAAATAAAGTGACCCAAGACCCACGACAAGAAGAAGCAGACCCCATGGCGCACTGAAGATTCCGGAGGCGATCAAATGCAGGACTCCCCATGCCAGTGACCAAAACCCCCAGGAGCGGATTTCCTTCAACATCACCTGATAGTCGGTGGCCGGGCCCGCACTCTGAACCGGTGCTTCTTCTGCATCCCGGGCAGGCATATGGATGAAATCCGCTTCATCCTGCAGGTGAGCAAGCAGAGCGCGGCGTGCCGCGTCTGCCACATCAGGATCAAGGTCATCCGACACTTGCTCCAGGGCTCGAATGGCTTCCTGGGGAAGATGAGGAGCGACCCTCAGTTGTTCACAGGCCTCATAGCGTTTATTCTTGTTCGGACTTCGGAGTCCATCGAGTTGAATGGCAATGCTGTTCATCTTGGCCTCCAATCCTAGTGGTCTCTCGCCAGCGATCTCCGCCCCCCGCGCCGAAAGACCTACGATGGACGAAAGGTCGTCTCGATACGGAGAGCTCGAACGCCGCGAAAAGCCAGCTGATTTTTCGCCGGAACTGCTACAACTCTAAAAGCTTCAAGGACAGATATATTCATTGCGGGCCAACTTAGCGCTTAAGCTGCTTACTGCTGGGGTCCGCAATTCTTCCACCCCGGGCACCACTAAAGTACGATGATCATTCGGAAAGAAACTTAATGTCATTATAGGAAATCCAGCTTCCATTTTCATCATGATTTCATTGCAGATTCAGACTTTCGCCAGTACTCTTCGCCCCTGTCGATAGTCTGCGCCGGGTTTTGCCGCGAAGCGCCAATGCAGTCTGGACGGGCCGATTAGATCCTGATTTTCATGCGTTCTGACTGGTTCTACGGTGGCTCTAAACAACCTGTAAAGTCGTATCCCCCAAGATTAAGTTACACTGGCGGCAGGCACTTTCCTTCCTCGAATGCGTTTGACAGTCTTGCGTGCGGTCCGGGCACGGCCCTCATTGAACAAGAACCCGCTTAATTGCAGTGAATTTCCATATCGGAAGGAACACGGGGACGACTTCGTCTACAATCCGCACCACCGAAAATGAGCATCAGAGTCAAAACCGGCAATGCAGGATCAATGCAGGATCAATGCAGGATGCCAAACCCGGTTCAAAACCTCTCCAAAACCGGTCTAATACCGGTTCAGTACCGGTCTACGAACGACCCTGACAGAAAGCAAAGGCTGCCCGTCAAGCCCTCAGCTCGATGGCCAGCGCCGCCGTCCAGGAGAAGTCGCCCGAGCCGCAGCCGGAGCCATCGCGCCCATCGTAGTACTCCCGGAACCCGGAAGCCTCGATCAGGCCCAGGGTATCCTGCCGGATGGTTTCTGCCAGATCGTCATACCCGTAGCGCCGCAACCCCTCGACCACGAACCAGTTCGTGATGATCCAGACCGGTCCGCGCCAGTAACGGCGCGCTTCCCAGGTGGACTCTGTGCGAGCGGTGGTCGTCACCCAATGTTTGAGGTCGCCGGAGGGCGCATACTCCTCCGGGTTGAGCAGGTGCTCCCTGACCAGCCGCTCTGCCTGCCCCTCTGAGGGGAGGCCGGCGAACAGGGGCAGGAAAGTCGATGCGGTATTGACCCGGATCGGCGCCCCGGCCCGCAGATCATAGTCATAATATAACCCCATCTCTTCATCCCAGAACCTTTTGTCGAAATTCGAGCGCATCCGGTCCAGCCAGCCTTCGATCTCATCTGTCGGCTGGCCGAGGCTCACCGCCAACGCGTGCAGGTCTTCATCGGCCCGAAAGAGGATCGCATTGAAGAGCACATCCTGCACCAGGAAAGGCGAGTGCGCCAGCAATTCCGCCGGGTCGTAGCGGAGTTTCCGGAAGACGTCGATCAGATAAATGAACCGCTCGTATTCTGATCGGTTCGGGCGCTCGATGGCCGGGACGTAGCGCGTGTCGCCGCGCTGGAATTCCGGGACGGCTTCGGGCTGCATGGCAGCGAGAAGATGGAGCCAGCGCGGGGAATCGTCCGTGCCCGATTCCCAGGGATGCAGGATGCAGGCGAGCCCGCTGCCATCGGCATCGCGGGCGGTGTGCAGCCAGCGATGCCAGCGCAGGAGCCCCGGATACACTTCACGAGCGAAGTCCGGCATCGGTTGACGTTCGTGCATTCGCCTGAGAACCGTTGTCACTAAAGGAGGCTGGGTGATACCGGAGGTCGGTTCGCCGGGCCCATCCGGACTATTCTCGATCTGCCAGAAGGGCGCGGTTGGGAAGTAATCCGATGGGACAGAATGGTAGACAACATGCGGCAGCATGCCATCCCGCCACTGCCCGCTCAACAGGGCGCGGATCTCCTGCTGAGCCCGCGGCAGGTCAAAGTGAGACAGGCCCAGCGCAATCAGGGCCGAGTCCCAGTTCCATTGATGGGGATACTGGTGCGGTCCTGGCTTGGTGAAGATGCCCGTATCGTTGCCTCTCAGGACGGAGGCCGCGCGGGAGATCAAAGAGGTTGTGGTCATGTCCGGAGAGAAGTCGCCCTAGGCAACCGATTGACAGGATCGAGAGTTACGCAGGATAGAGCACCTGCCCGCTATCGACATCCACCCAGCGGATCTTATCGGCCGGGAAGCGCAGCCAGACGTGCATGCCGGGTTCCACTTCAAAGGCCGGGTGCGTGGCGACCTTGACAAGATCGTCCCCGATCTTGACGGTCAGCAGGTTCTGGGATCCCAGGGGTTCCACCACCAGCACCTCGACCTTCAAGGCATCCTCAGCAGGCTGCTTGAGCGTCTCCATATTCTCCGCCCGGATACCGATAAGGATGGGACTCCCATCGTAGGATCTCAGGAGCGGCTGCATATCGTTCGCCGGAGCCAGATCGAAGTCGCCGATGCGCGCCTTGACTTCGCCATTCTCGCGTTGGACCTGGCCCTGCATGAAATTCATCGGCGGTGTCCCGATGAAACCACCCACGAATTGGTTGGCCGGTTTGTCATAGACAGTGCCGGGCTCATCACATTGCAGGATCGTGCCGGACTCCATGACGGCGATCCGGTCTCCCATGCTCAGGGCCTCGATCTGGTCATGGGTCACATAGATGGTCGTGGCTTTGATCTCCTGCAGCAGCCGCTTGAGCTCGGCCCGCATCTCCAATCGCAGCAGGGCATCCAGGTTGCTCAGCGGCTCATCCATAAGCAGCACCTGCGACTTCATGGCGATTGCCCGGGCGACGGCAACACGCTGACGCTGCCCGCCGCTCATCTTGCTGGGATAGCGGTCCAGCATGTTCTCAATATGGAGCAGCTCGGCCGCTTCGCGCACTCTCCTGTCGATCTCCCCTTTATCGAATTTGCTCATCTTCAACCCGAAAGCAATGTTGTCATAGACGGTCATGTGAGGGAAGATGGCATAGCTTTGAAAGACCATCGAGATCTTGCGCTCACGGGGCGGCAAATATGTGACATCACGAGATCCGATACTGATGCGCCCCTCGTCTGCCATTCCCAGACCGGCAATGGCGCGCAGGAGAGTCGTCTTCCCACAGCCGCTTGGACCTAACAGCACCACGAATTCCTGGTCTTCAATGGTCAGGCTCACGTTATCGACTGCGACAAATTTATCAAAGCGCTTGGTTACGTTTTCGATTTTAATGTCAGCCATGGTTGCCTCTTACTTCGTGATCTGTCCCCACATGTTGAACAGATAACGTCGGATGAAAAAGATAAAGATCAGAGCTGGAATCATCATGAAAAAGCCGCCGGCAAACTGGTACGGCTCGGATGACTCGTCGAGGGTGATCAGCACCTGGACCGGCAGGGTGCGATTCTCGAGTGGCGCGAGGATGCTGGCGGCGAACACTTCGTTCCAGGACAGGACGAAGGTAAAAATGGCCGAGGCCGCAATACCAGGCAGCACGAGCGGGAAGACAACATGACGGAACGCCTGTGCAGGCGTACAGCCGAAGACCTGGGCCGCCTCCTCCAGCTCATACGGGATGCTCGAGAAGACACTGCTCAGAACCAGGATCGTCGTGGGCAGCGCCAGGGCGGTATGCATCATCGCCAGGCTAAAGACATTGTCATAGATGTTCATCCGGATGTAGAC
>DASTFG010000399.1:0-4767 GCA_035708785.1 Anaerolineales bacterium | reverse complement strand
TTTCAGGGGAGAATAACGTATAGAGCTGAATAGCCAGCTTACGTCCCAGAGCCTGCGCGGTATCGTACATGATCCTGGCATCGGCGTACGAACCGGCCATCGGTTTTTCGCAGTACACGTGCTTCCCGGCCTCCATCGCCGCCACTGCGACCGGCCGGTGGAGATTGTTGTGGAGGCAGATGTCCACCGCTTCGAGGTCGTCGCGGCGTAACAGGTCGCGGTAATCGGTATAGACGTCCGGGATCTTGAACTCGGCCGCGACGCGCTGCGTGAGGGCTTCGTTAATATCGGCCAATGCCACGATCTCCGCACCGGGGATGTGGCGATAGTTTTCAAGGTGATGCTGGCCTCTCTGTCCCGCACCGATCAAGCCGATGCGGATAGGCCGGTATTCCGAGGACTGCATTGGATCTCCTCCGATCCTGCTACCCAGCTGTCGCGCTCAGCACCCGGCGAACCAGGGCAATGCTCTTCTCGGCCGCCTCAAATTCGTCCCCCTCGCGCGGTTCACTCTCGATGCCCCAGCTGCCCTGGTAGCCTGCCTCCTGCAGATAACGCATCGCCCGGGGAATATCCACCGTCGTCTCGTTTCCCTCGGCGTCGAATGCGAACGTCTTGAGGTGGGTGGCGCGTGCATAGCGGGCGCACCGTGCCCAGCCCGTTTCCTGCATTCCATCTGGCCAATTCCCGGTGTCGAACAGCAGTCCCAGTCCCGGTACGGCGTCCAGAATCCGCACGACGTTCTCCGGAATGCGCGAGGCACCCCAGTGATTCTCCATGATGACCTCGATCCCCTTTTCGCCTGCCCGCTGGATCAAATCGTCATAGCCCCTGGCGATGACCTCCAGCACATCATCCGGCATTTCGGGTGGTCCGCCAGAGTCGATCCGGATCTGCTGTGCTCTTAATTTCTTGGCAATATTCAGCCAGCGATACGCCTTGATCCGCTGGGCCTCTCGCCTCTCCAGGCTGGCCTCGTAGATATGCGCCCCGTCTACCGCCAGGCAGCCGAACGGCAGACCGGCATTGTCGGCGGCGGCTTTGATCCGAGCGAGATAGTCCACCTCGGCAGCCGACAATTGCGCATACTCCGGCGTGAGGCTGGAAGGCCCCTCCGGGCGCGCTTCATCGTCCAGCAGCGAAGGCAAATGGCCGTTCCACAGGTCAAGCTGTGTACACCCCAGGGCATGGCAGTCGCCGATGTACTGGAAGACATCGTGCTGGCCAGCTTCTAATGAACGGTGGAAACTGTACGAACAAAGACTAAGCTCCATGGCTGCTCCAGGTCCCGGAGATATAGCCGTCACCAACAAACGTTGGTGACCCGTGATGTCTTTTTGATACTCATACAGAAAGTAGTATAAACGTCCGACCCTCATAAATCAATAGCCGCACAGATCTCACAGGGTACCAGGCTATTGAAAAAGTAACGGCTCGCGTTGGCTGCAAGTGGGCGGGACTTGGAAAACGTCATTATAACGGTGTTCCTAAAAGCCAGAACCAACCTATTTTCGCGAGATATGGATCTATTGCCCCACCTTCTTCCCGGCACACAAGTAGAGTGCGCCGAAGTAGTACTCTTGGTATTGTGTCTCGGTCAGATACCGCCTGATCGACCGCCAGGGATGGCGATCGGCCAGATCCAGACTCACTCCAAATGGTTTGTTCAACCACGCTGCAAACCTGACTAACCATGCTGGCCAACCCTTAGGCTCTTTCATATCGAATATGGCCAGCCTTCCTTCCGGTTTCAGTGCACAGCTCGCTCTCTCGATCACCATGTCATACTCAGGCACCAAGGTAAGTGCCAGAGTTGAGAACACACCGGAAATGCCAATAGGGAATTTCCATTCAGCAAGGTCAGCCTGTACCAGTGCTACATTCGTCCACCTTTCTTCGGCGATTCGGTCTCTGGCCACATCCAACATCGAATCCGTGAGGTCCACTCCGATGATCTGCCCTGTTGGACCTATTGCCTGCTGAACATATACAAAGTTAAGACCCGTTCCACAGCCCAACTCAACCACACTATCTCCGGGTTTGAGGGCAAGCGCGGAAATTGTGTCCTGGCGGTATTGACTCATCTTGAATCCAAATAACGGATAGATTTGGATCCACAGGTCATATCGTCCTGCGCGCTTGCGGTAAAGGTCACGTGTCTCCTTCTTGCTGAGAGCCATACTACCTCCTTTAGATCGCCGATTAACCAGCGTGTAAACGGACTGTATAAGCGTTTTGGTCGGTCCGGATAAACCCCAAAACAAATGTAGTTGATAAAGAGATTAGCACACAGTAGGGAAAAATGTCAGCGCCCTATAGCCTGTCTATACATAGGTATATTTGCTTATCTCTTAAGGGCCACCCCCTACATTACGTGAGATATCTTTAATAATCTTGCTTTGATTTTAAACAGGCCTGCATATAGCCCCTAGTTTCTTGGTTGTAACTGATTAGGAGTAAACATACACTGATCTGACAAATGATTTCTACTCAAGTATTGGACGTCCATCAATTGACCCTGTGAAGTTCTTCAGGCTGCAGCCGATCGTCTTCTTCGAAGATATCCGTTCAGAACGCCAATTGATGAAGACAATCAATCTCAACTTGGCGCACCGCTGGTTCATCGGCTATGACCTGGATGAGCCAGTCCCCGATCACAGCAGCTTGAGCAAGATCCGGAAACGCTTTGGCTTGGAAGCCTTTCAGCAGTTCTTGGAACGCATTATGGGACTGTGCATCGAAGCTGGATTGGTGTGGGGTGAAGAGTTGTATTTTGACAGCTTCGAGATTGAATTTCCACCCATGGCCGACTTTTGCAACAGGCTGGTACGAAAACCGACAGTTACGTTTGGGATTTGAAATTGTGTAGGTGCGATAGCCACTTCATCCTGCTTTAGGGGTCACAAGGCGTTCAGAAAGGCCCGGTTTTCAAATGTATGTACCATGCCCACCGGATTAAAGCCTGCCTTTCGATAAATGCTGCTACCATCTGGAGATGCCTGTAGAACCGCATATCGATGCTGAAATTGCCTGGCTTCTTCGATCAAGTGGGCGAACATTGCGCTCCCAATCCCTTGCCGGCGGTACTCGTCTCGCGTCACGATATCGTATATGCCGATGGCTCCATGGCCAAGAAACAGACTCCCCGTTGCGACCGCTTCACCATTGTTTATCCCAATGTAGGCGCGGAGGGCAGAAAAGTGGTCCATGGAATACTGACTGAGAAGATCGAAATATGCCCTCACCTGCTGTCCCTCATCTCTGGCGCCAAAGAGTGATGCAATCACAGCACCATACTGGCGGAGTTCACCAGTGTCTATCACCGGCTTAATGGTGAGTCCTTGGGGGGCAGAAACCATCAAGCGGGCCATCCTCAGATTGGCAGCCATTGCCATATGGGTTTCCGTCAGTTCTAATCCATATGCCGATAATGTATCGACAACACGGGTATTCACCGAATCTTCCCAGTACCACATTGCTACCGGCCAGCGCTTCGCTATGAAATGCTCAATGCCGGTTCCGACGATGTGTTCAGGGGCCAACAAACTGCTTGCAACGATCACGTTGAAGGTATCGCTGGGTAATCCGCAATCGACGGCAATAAAGCTGCTCTCCTCCATGACGGTCATCGAAGGGAGTCGACGGGCGACATAAGCCACCTTTTCGACAAAATTTTCACAAACAGTCTGGTACAACGGGTGCGCCATAGCCGTTAGACTATACCCGAAAATCCGAAAGAATTCACGAACCGGCGAGGGACGCCTTCCACTCGCTGCGCTTCGGGGACAATGGTGGTACGATTGCACCGGGTTTCCAAAACAGAGTACCTGTGTCATAATCCATTCATCCAAATGGGAGACGAGATCCAGTTCCCGACAGGCACCGTCACCTTCCTCTTCACCGATATCGAAGGCAGCACCAAGCTCGCACAGCAATATCCGGATGAGATGCCCGAGCTGCTTGCGCGCCACAACGCCATCCTGCACCAGTCCATTGAAGCGCATCACGGTGTCGTCTTTCGGATCGTCGGCGATTCGTTCTCTGCGGCCTTTGCTACAGCCGGCGATGCACTGTCTGCCGCCCTGGAGGCACAACGGAGATTACAGAACGAATCCTGGTCGCCGGCACCCATCAGGGTGCGGATGGGCATTCACACGGGCTCTGCACAGTTAAAGGCTGACCCGCAGGGTGCCTCGTATGAAGGATATGCGACACTGGCGTTGACGCAAAGGATCATGTCCGTGGGGCATGGCGGTCAGATCCTGCTTTCCCAGACCACACACGACCTGGTCAAGGACCGGCTCCATAACCTCCATGGGACAGAATTGCGCGACATGGGGGAACGCCGTCTGAAGGATATCGTCCGGCCCGAGCATCTTTACCAGGTCGCTGCCCCCGATCTTCTTTCCGAGTTTCCACCGCTCAGCACGCTGGAAACGATCAATCACAATCTTCCTGCGCAGCTGACCTCCTTTATCGGTCGGGAACGGGAAATCGCCGAAGCCCGGGAAGCATTAGCCTCCACACGCATCCTGTCGTTTGTCGGTCCGGGCGGGACGGGTAAGACAAGGCTGAGCCTGCAGGTGGCGGCAGAACAGCTTCCGGCGTTCAAGGATGGGGTCTGGCTCGTCGAGCTTGCACAGCTGGCGGATGCAACCTATATCCTCTCGGCCATCGCATCCACGTTCCATCTGCGCGAGCTTCAGGGCGTCCCGCTGATCGATACCCTCACAGATTATTTGCGCGGCAAACAGCTTTTGCTCGTCC
>DASTFG010000398.1:0-5108 GCA_035708785.1 Anaerolineales bacterium | reverse complement strand
GACTGCTCGGATCTGAATATCTATTTCGATTGATTTCATCGCCCTGAGCGGAGGTCTCAACGAAGCGCAGCGGAAATGACGTGCAAAGTCGAAGCACAAGTGTCACCTGAAGGGCCTTCGGGCACCGTGGAAACTTAGTTCCCCGTCCATGTAATCTTGATTCCCGGCCTGTGATTTAGTTTCCCCGCCCGACAACCTTGATTCCAGGCATGTAATTGAGTTACGTAGCCATACAATCCTGATCCCGTCGATGTAATTGAGTTGCATGGCGATGTAATCTTGACTCTGGCCCTGTAATCGAATTACATGCCCTGTAATTTAGTTTCCTGGCCGTACATTCTTGATTCCGGCTGTGTAATCGAATTACATGCCCGGTAATTGAGTTTTCGGCGATGCATTTATGATTCCTGGCGTGTCATTGAGTTTCCCAGCTGTATATTTTCGAAACCAGGCCCTGCAATTCTGACGTTTCGCTGGAACCCTGCTCATCCTCACGACTGGATCAAAATTGCCCGGGCCGGGGCGCCGTCAGAGCCGGCGATCTTTAACGGCAGGCAGTACAGGTCGTAGAAACCGCGCATGACCTGAGAGAGGTTCAACCCTTCGACCAGCACCACGCCCGCTTCGAGCAGGACCGTATGCGTCGGCACCGAATCGCCGTACGGCGCGACCGACAGATAATCTACCCCCACCAGCTTAACGCCGCGTTCGACCAGCCACTCCGCGCCATCCTCCGTGATGGCGACGAAGTCGGTCTGGAATTTCGTTTCGCCTCTCGCCCACCAGTGTGAGTTACGTGTGCCGAACAAGACACGTTGCATATCGGAGGTGATCTCCGTCCGGTCGAGCACCTCGGATGTGATCGCCTCGATCCCGTCGGGGAGCTGGGTCACGTAACAGGGACCTGTCAGTACGTCGAGCGGCAGGCTTTCGACAGTGCGGCCGTCGTTGAGGAAGTGATGCGGCGCGTCGACGTGCGTGCCGAGATGCACGCTCGAGCTGATCGTCGTGACGTTGGCGTGCGCGCCCCGATTCATCGACTCGAACAGGGCCAGCTCGAGGCCCGGGTCGCCGGGCCAGGTTGGAAGATCGGGTGAGATGGTGAGGGAAATGTCATAGATGGTCATGATGAACTCCTTTAATGCGCCCCGCGCTGAGCGGAGGCTGAGCGAGCGAAGCGCGAGGATTTATGGTCCCGGCGGGATGGACATCGGGGTCAGCGTCGGGGTGATAGTGGGAGTCGGTGTGGCCTGGAAGGGGATCCACCCGCTGTAATAGAAATACTCCTGTAAAAAGCCGGCCCGCTCCTCCTCCGTCATGATGCGTGGACGGGAATAATCTTCGAGCAAAGCCGTGATCAATTCGATGCTGATTAACCTCCCCTCATAGATCACATAACGATCGAGGAACTCGCGCCGGATGCCGGGCGGCATCCAAGCCTGGTCTCCCATCTGGTCGAAGAACAAATTGCCCAGCCCGTAGTGGATGAATGCATCCTCATAAAATTCCATCATCTGGGCGTAATGCGCCTGGCTGCCGCTGACGATCGACGCGCCCGCTTCGGCCATCAGGCGAAAATCGTTCATTTGTCCCGGGCTAGGGTGCGCGCCGTAGCTTTCATTCCATTGAAATGTTGAAATGACCACGTAGCCTTCAGTTCTCAATGCGCCGATCTTATGAGTCAGGTACTCAAAGTCACATGGAGCCGCGCCGGGCTGGAAATCGGTCGCGGTCGGGAAGCGGCCGGTATCCGGTTTGTTGCAACCGATGAACGCGACCTTGTTCCCGTTAACTTCGAACAGCACCGGCTCGAGCGAATCCCGCAGATCCACGCCGCCGCCGAAATAGGGAATCTCTTTCTCCTTGTAGATCTCGATCGTTTCCAGCATCCCGGCCCGGCCGCGGTCGGCGAAGTGGTTGCCGGTCAGCTCGACGACATCGGTCCCGATGTCGGTCAATAGGTCGATGTACTTCGGGTCGCTGCAGAAGACCAGCGCGCCGGAATCGGGCCTGGGAAAGGTGCAGCCTGTATAAAGGGGGATCTCATTGCTAACGTGGGCGATATCGGCCTCACGCATCAGGTCACGGACCCGTTCGCCGGGATAGGTCGTGCCCTTGATCTCCATCGTGAACGCGGTGGCGCGCACGAGGGCTGTGACGCCGGTCAGGATGACAGTTGTGATTTTTGAGGCATCATAGTTGGATGAGGGGAGAGTGAGAGACTGGAGACTTGGTGAGGTCTCGAGTGTAAAAGAAACGGTGAGCGGATAGGCTGCGAGATCGAAGTTCTTGCGGACCGGCGACTGGCTGTCGACGGTCAGGACTTTCCATTTCGGCTCGAGCGATTCGAACGGGATGATTCCCCATGAAGGTAATTCCGTCCACGCGGTCTCGAGCAGTCTGTCTGCCGGGACGATTCGCACCGCGTCTGAAGCAGGCTCGCCCCACAGCGCGGTGAACGCGGCGCGGGTGGAGTCTTCCATCAACAGCGGGATCCCCTCAAAGGGCGCGGGCGCCGTCCCTTCCATCCAGGCTGACTTCAGCTCGTCGAGGGTCACGCCATCCCCTACGGTAGAAAACGGCGCGACGAGCGCGTACACCCAGTGGATCTGAGTCTCGTCAGGTCCAGGTTCCTGGGATGGGAAACGGGAGACGCCCAGGCGCACATCCAGGCCCTCGATCTGTTCCCGCAAAGCAGACGGGACAGAATCGCCGATGAACACCTCATAAGGCCCGGGCGTGGAGGTGGGATTCTGGAGAGAGGAGTTGATAGGGATAGATTGTTGCGTGATCTGGGGGCGAGGGGTTGTCGTCGCAGGTGTGGCGCAGGAGGAAATCAATAAAACAGATAGAATGAAAAGTAGCACAAATTCACGGGGAGATTGCTCACCTGCACTTGCGCCAGGTGCAAGTGTCGCTTCGCTCGCAATGACATCGAATTGAGGCATAACACCCTGATTATACTATTCGGGTTTGAGGGTGAGTTTTGAGAGCGTGAACTGCTCCAGTGCTTCTTCGTCGATCGTGATGCCCAGGCCAGGGCCGTCCGGCACGGTGATCGTGCTGTCCTCGTTCAATACGAAGCGCTCGTTCGTGATATCGCGCTGGTAATACCGGTCGGAGGCCGAGATATCTCCTGGAAGGACAAAACCGGGCAACGAAGCGATGGCCAGGTTCGAGGCGCGTCCGACGCCGGTCTCGAGCATGCCGCCGCACCAGACCGGGACGTTCCGGGGGCGGCAGTAATCGTGGATGGCGACTCCCTGGCTCAGGCCACCGACCCGCGCCGGCTTGATGTTGATGATCCGGCAGGCTTCCATCTCGAGCGCATAGCGAGCGTGGCGCGGCGAGACCACGCTCTCGTCCAGGCAGATGGGCGTCCGGAATTCTGCCTGCAATTTGCGGTGGTCCCAGATATCATCCTCAAACAGGGGCTGCTCGATGAGCAGCAGCTTGAGATCGTCGAGCGGCTTGAGCGCCCCGGCCGTCTCCAGGGTATAGGCCGAGTTGGCGTCGACTTGCAGGCGCAGGTCCGGGTGGGCGCGGCGGATGGCAGAGGTCTCCTCAACTTCGCGGCCCGGCTTGATCTTGATCTTGACGCGGCGATAGCCTTTTTCGAGATACGACTCGACGGTTCGCAGCAGGGCCGGGACCGACTCCTGGATGCCGATCGAGACACCCACTTCGACCCGATCGCGTTCGCCCCCGAACATCTCCTTCAGCGACCGGCCGTCGCGCTTGCCGAGCAGATCCCAAAGCGCCATCTCGACGCCGGCCTTGGCGAGGTGGTGCCCGCGGATACCCTCCACGCGCTTCTGGAAGTCTTCCGCATCCGCGATCTCCTTGCCCAGGATGAGCCGGGCGATGAAATCCTTGAGGATGTGCCAGGCCGTGCCGGTCGTTTCATAGCTATAGCCCGGCTCGCGTGCAGCAACACATTCCCCGTAGCCGGTGAGCCCATCGGCCTGGAGCGTGATCAGTATACACTGGCGTTCCGTCTCGCGCCCGAAGGAGGTCTCGAACGGCGCGACGAGGGGCATGGAGATATGGTAGAGGCTGAGGGAGTCGATTTTCATGTTGCGGCAAATGCTCTATGGGAAATAGCGATAAATATCTTTGCGTGCTAAGAGACAAACAAAAATAACCTTCCCCTCCCATAATTCAATTCCAATTCGATAATCCCCGACTTTAATCCTGTAGTAACTCTCAAAGCCCCGTAGCTTCTTTAAATTCGTTACCTCACTCAACCCTGTTGCGACTTCCACCTCGTGGATTGCGTTTCGTACTTGTTCTAACAGACGCTTATCTCTTATCTTTTTCAGGTCGCGCTCAAAACTTCTCTCGAAGAGAATTTCCATGTTTTACTCCCCCAAAATGGCATCGATCCTTTCCCGATTGACAAGATCATTCTTGCGGCCTTCGCGAATAGCATTCGCCAGTCCAATATCTTCTATGGCTTCGGCAACAATCGCAGTAAAGAGGTCCTGGCGTTCCTCGAAGAGTTCAACAAGGGTCTCTTTGAGTAGATTTTTGAATTGTTCTTCATCTAAAGAGATTGTGGCCATCATGTACCTCTTTGAGATTATACACTTAAAAACATATAGTTAGTCTCGCGCCCGAAGGAGGTCTCGAATGGCATCACCAGCGGCATAGAGATGTGGTGGAGAGTGAGGGTTTCGATTTTCATGTCCCGCCAAGTGTAGAATACTTTTCGATAAGATGCAATGACAGATCTCTTCTTTGGAAGAGTCAAAAAGTCTTTGCAAATAATTATACACCGTAAATTTACGGTGTATAATTATTTAGGTCCTCCGGGATCTGCCGTCTTGTCCGTCATGCATCGCCAGGTCTGAGGGCAGTCCCAAAACGATCACTCTATCTTCACTTCCCCCGGCTCGTCGTTGAGCTTCAACCCGCGCAGGGCTTCGTCCATGCTGGTGGCCGCATCCCGGCGCATGCCGGCCGCCGGCGTCCCGCAGTAGGGACAGATGTTCCACGGCAGCTCGAGCAGCCTGTCGCAGTTCTCGCAGTTCTTTTTCAATTTCGTATGGCAGTTCGGGCAAACCTGCCAGTCGTCCTTGACGCGCCGCTCACAGCCCGGGCAGAGC
>DASTFG010000397.1:0-5641 GCA_035708785.1 Anaerolineales bacterium | reverse complement strand
CGGGCCCGCCATGTCGTGGAGGAGATCGCGAGGACACAGCGGGCCGCGGGGCTGCTCGAGGCAGGAGATGTAAAAAGCTTTGGGAGGCTAATGAACGAGTGCCACGCCAGCCTGCGGGATCTGTACGAGGTATCCTGCCCCGAACTGGATGCGATGGTGCGCATTGCTCAGTCCCTCGAAGGGTGCTATGGCGCCCGCCTGACCGGCGCGGGTTTCGGAGGCTGTACCGTTAACCTGGTCGCCCGCAGCCAGGCCAATGCGTTTGCCCGAGCCCTTGCGAGCGGCTATGAATCGGAAATCGGGTACCCTCCGGAGATCTATATTTCCTGCCCGTCGGATGGGGCCGGGTTGTTATGAGATAAGTCGGACACCGACACGGACGAGGGCGCGGTATTGCCAATCCGGCTTACTCAATTACCCTTAAAGCAGGTCGGATTGTCGATCCGACTTACTCAGATATTTCTTACAGGAGGAACGGAATGATCACAGAACGCAATGATTTCTTCAAGCTCGGCGACAAGTTTGCCACCGTACTGGGCGACGATGTGCAGGTGGGGCAGAAAGCCCCTGAGTTTACGGCGGTCGCGCAAGACTGGAGTCGCGTCAACCCGGTGGCCGAATCGAGGGGCAAGGTTGCCATCCTGAGCTCTGTGCCTTCTTTGGATACGGATGTGTGCGACCGTGAGACACGCCGCTTTAATGAAGAAGCCGCCAGCCTGAGCGACGATATTATCATCTGGACGATCAGCGCCGATCTCCCTTATGCACAAAAGCGCTGGTGCGGCACGGCCGGGATCGATAAAGTACGCGTCGTCTCTGATTCTGTGGAAGCGGACATGGGTCTTAAATATGGCCTGCTCGTCAAAGAGCGCCGTACGCTGCGGCGGGCGGTGTTCGTCGTCGACCCTGAGGGCACATTGGCGTATGTCGACTATTTGAAGCACAACGGCCTGGAGCCCAATTACGAGGAAGTGATTGAAGCGGCAAAGAAAGTGCTGGGATAGTGCGGACAGGCCAGCCTTCAACTTCGAAGGCGGTTTACTTTTCCTCGAGCGGCGAAAAGCCGCGCCCCAGCACTTCCTGGGCAGGCGACACCACCACGAAGGCGTTGGGGTCTTCCTTGGCTACCGCAGTTTTCAAGTTATTGACCTCCGTCACGGTCAGTGCACAGATCAGGACGGAGTGTTCCTTGCCTGTGTACATGCCCTTGCCGGAGAGGGCGGTCATACCGCGTCTGAGATCGATCAGGATCCGGTTCGCCACGGCCTCTGCCTTATCCGTGATGATGATGGCCATGAGCTGGCGCCTGCGGTGGCGGGGGGCAAGAAAGGCGCGCAGCCCTTTGCCCTGCGAGGCGAGCAGGGCGCCAATCGATTCCTCCCCAAAGCGAGGGAGCACCTCACCCGTCGCCTGGGTCATGCTCAGCGTGGTGATGGCGATGAGCGCCAGCATGGAGTAGAACAAGAACCCCAGCCCGATCATGATCTCGCCCGAAACCGGCCCGGCGGCGCTGCGCCGGATGAATTCCTCGAGGGTACCCGCCGGTTCAGGGAACAGCCAGATCTTGGCCACCCAGGAGGCGTACAGGATCAGGAAGATCCAGAAGTAATTTCTGCGCAAACGCCGGCCAAACGCCTCCGAGAGGGAGATCGGAAAGCTCGGGGAGAGCAGGTTCTCTGCCAGGCTCTCCGCCCATTCCGGCGAGGGGTGGAACGGCGGCACCAGCATCGCCGCATAGAAGTCGGTTTCCATCAGCCGCACTCGATAGCTCCAGAGCTCATAGTAGCGGTAGCGCCGCGCTTCGATGAACAGGAACCACATCACCAGCAGGGTATTGAGGATGATGATCCCGTGATGGATGTCCGGCTGGCTGAATGCAATCGATAATGTTGCGCCGGTGGAGACAACCGCCCAGTTTGTGGTGGTGTCGAGTCGCTGCCTCCAGACGTTGGCACGGTTGATCTCCGCCCGGAAGAAGTGCACCATGGCCGCCACGAATTCCCCGCTTTTGAGTCGGTAGCCGCGATAGGTCCAGACGGGCTCGTCCGGTTCTGGTGGAGGAGGGATCTTGGTTTCAGCCATCTTATGCAATCATAATACAGTTTTCAGATACATCCGATCAGCAGAAACGGAATATTACTCTGCCGTCACTACGCGGTCACGGCCTTCGCGCTTGGCGCGATAGAGAGCCTGATCTGCAGCGCGCAGAAGCGCTTCCATGCTGCGACCGTGTTGTGGGTGGACAGCGACTCCCAGAGACAGCGTGATCGCCTCGTAGATTCGATCGGGGTCTTGTACCTGCAACTGCCCGGCCTCTTCTCGCAAATATTCAGCCCGTTTCTCAGCCACCTCGAGAGGGATATCCGGCATGATCAGTGTGAACTCCTCGCCCCCGTAGCGGCAGGCAATATCCTCACCCCGGATATGGCTTTGCAGGAACCGGCCGAGTTCACGCAGGAGCAGATCACCGGCCGCATGACCATAGGTGTCGTTGAAATCTTTGAAGTAATCGATATCGATCATGATAATGGCTAGAGGACGCAAATGACGTGTAACATGGCTCAGATGTTGTTGTAATACTGCCTCCATATAGCGACGGTTGTACAGGCCGGTGAGCGGATCGCGAATGGACTGCTCCCGGAGCGCCTCGCGCAGCCTCAAATTGGATAAGGCCATCCCACTCTGTTCGACAACTGTATAGGCTAACTGGAGTCTGGCTTCGTCCCAATTTTCCGTATTCTCAGATTGTACATGCAGGACACCCAGCATTTCACCTTGCGCCTGCATCGGCAGGCAGCACGAAGTAACTGGCAAAGGTTCTGTGAGGTGCAGACAATGTGTCTCGGCCCGGTTTGCGTTCAGCAGATGTGTTTGACCGCGGCGCAGAGCCAGGCACATATCTGGGGCGAACTCCTGCTCGGCAGGCGAAAGCTCGCCCCAGGAAGCCACGGCGCTGACCTGTGTGCGCTCTGTATTGATGAGATAGAGCGCGCCCGTGGTGCGCGGAAACAGCTGCTTCGAGAGGTCAGCGATGATGCCATATGCCTCACGTGCAGATTGACAGGCTTGAAGCAAATGGCTCATTTCATTCAGCAGGGCAATCTCACGGTTGCGACGCTGCAGTTCATTCAAAAATTGCCGCATCTTTTCATTGGCCTGAAGCAAAGTCGATTCCATATACTTTCGCTCTGAAATGTCCATCATGGCGCCGATCATCCGGTAGGCCTTGCCCACCTCATCCCGGGGGATATAACCACGATCCATAATATCTGCGTAGGTCCCATCCTTCCGTTGAAAGCGGTATTCCTTAGACCAGAACTCCATCCCGTGTTCCAAAGCCTGGTCAATCGTGCGCTGCACCTTGGCCTGGTCCTCCTGGTGGATGTGATCGAACCACCAGGCCGCATTGGTCTGGGTCATCTCCGGTGAATAATGAAAGATCTTCTGCAGCCCCTCACCCCACCATACTTGATCTGTCTGCATATCCCAGTCCCAGACCGCATCTTTTGTCGCCCAGGCCATCAGCTTGAATCGCTCCTCGCTCTGGCGCAGGGCATCCTCTGCGATCTTGCGCTCGGTGATATCCTCGGCGATCCCGGCAATGCGGTATACCTGTCCGTATGGGTCGTGAATGGGGAAAGCCCGCGACCAGACCCAGCGCAGCGATCCATCCGGCCGGATCACCCGGTATTCGATATTGTAATCACCTCTCGCCTTCTTGACCTGCGCGGAGAGCACTCGCTCCCGGTCGTCCGGGTGGATCGCGTCGAACCATGACTGCGGCTGGCCATTCAAACTCTGACGCGTCCGCCCCCAGATCGTTTCATAGGCAGGACTTACATAAAACATTTTAGAGTGCTCAGGATCTTCCAGCCAGAAGACCTGCTCGATATGCTCGGTCAGCTGGCGGAAACGCTGCTCGCTTTCGCGTACCTCCGAATACAGCCGGACGCGCCCCAGCGCAATGCCAATTTGCTCCCCCAGATTTGTCATCAACCGTAAATCATCCTCGGATAATCTCGCACCCTGTGTGCTTTCTACATTCAATACGCCTGCCACCCGACCCTGATCGAACAGGGGGACACAGACCTCGGAAGTAATCCCTTCAATGGCTTTCAGGAAGGCGGGGTCATCGTTTACATCTTCGAGCAGCACAGGTTGTCCACTGCGAACGACCCGGCCGGCAATTCCTTGCGTGATAGGAATACGCTCGATGATCTGGTCATATCCCACCTGGTGTTGCAGCACCAATTCTTCGCCGTCGACCAGATAGAGGCTGACCAGGGTATAACCGAAGATGCGGGCAATCCCTTCAACCACGGTCCGGAAGACGAGCGACAGCGACAGCTCCTGGGCGAGGGCCTGCCTGATCTGGTCCAGCAGTTCCAGCTCCTGTGCCTGGCGGCGAGTCGACTCGAACAGCGTGCGGTAACGCTGCTCACTTTCGACCAGGGCACTCTCCGCCTGCCGGCGGCGGGCGAGTTCCTCGGCTATCTGGGACCGCTGGTCACGCACAAGACCAATGATCAAGCCAATGAGCACGATCGCCGCGCTTCCCGGCCCCCCGCCGCTCTCCAGGATAATTCCCCAGGGATTCGGGCGCGGCTCCACCAGATTCAACAACAGGGTATTTAAAGGAAAACTCAGTACACCGGCGAGGATGCCCGCTCGAGCGCCGCCCAGCCAGGCGATCAGGGCGACAGGTAGGATCGCCAGGGCTGCACTGCCCTCCCGGAACCGAGGATAAAGCAGGAAGAACAGCAGCACGTATGCACCTAGTGCGGCAAGGGCAATTGCCCAGCGTCCCCGGCTACTCTGGAGGTCAAAGCGCATAGTAAGCTCTATATTGGGTCATGAGGGTGGAGTGTGCCTGCCTTGGCATATAGATTTGTCGCCGCTTGCGAAGATCAAATGGTTTTGGAGTAATTTTATCGCTTTTTGTCTCATCCATGTCCCGCTCGGGCAGTCTTTCCAAAGTCTCCTGATTGTGTCGATCGTCCACCCAGCCATATCAGGTGAACTTCCAGAATCAGTACAAGTGTCTATCTCGAGAAAGTACGTGCCTCTGGAAAGTCCGGCGGTCGTTGTATAAAATACTTTATTAAGATCATCCAACTTTGCGGGATGAGAGGCGGAACCCTATCGCCGTCGAACAGTGAAGTCGCAAAGACCAAACCAATCTTACCGTTAGGAGACACCCATGGATATGATCAAAGTTTCTGCCAACTCACGCACCTCTGCGGTCGCAGGAGCCATTGCCGGTATTGTCCGCGAACACCACCGTGCCGAAGTGCAGGCGATCGGCGCCGGCGCCGTCAACCAGGCCGTCAAGGCCCTGGTTCTGGCAACGGGCTATCTCAGGGATGACGGCATTTTTGTAACCTGTGTCCCGGAGTTCGCCGATGTCACAATCGAAGACAAGGTGCGGACGGCCATCAAGCTGGTGATCGAGCCCACCGCCGGATCAAGCTTCGATTCCATTCGCGTACCCACTCGTTCGGTGAGAGAGGATATGGCCCGGGTCTGATCCGGATCAGGATTGACCTCAAACTGAATAGAGTGAATAAAGCCGCCCCGATCAGGGGCGGCTTGGAGCATGACAGGCGGGGTTGGATCAACATGGATTATCATGGTCAGATGA
>DASTFG010000396.1:0-7064 GCA_035708785.1 Anaerolineales bacterium | reverse complement strand
GGTTTAACTAACGCCAGGGGGAATGTCCTCGCGACAAAAAAATCATCCAAAACAAGGTCACACCTGAAAGCGCCCAAAAGGTATAACCGAGGGTGACGTCTCCGCTGCGATAGAGAAGCACGCCTCCGAACAGAAACGCGGCGAATACCACGCTCCCGGTCAGGCGGTTGACCGCACTTTCCAGATGATAGATCTGACGATTGACCTGCGGCGTGTTGACGTTGAGTTCCCCACGCTCCAGCCGCGTCAGAACCCGGCCGGTTTGCCTGGGGAGCGCAACCAGCTCTTTGATCAGCTCTCCGATCTCATCCAGCCAGACTTCCCAATTTGATATCGCTTCTTCGCCGACCAGCTTCCGTGCATACGGGGCGAGCTGATTCCACAAATTGAAATTTGGATCCAGGCCCGTGCACATCCCGGAGAGGATGGCCATGGTCCGTCCCAGGAGCAGCAGGTTATGCGGCAGTTGAAAAGGCATCTCATACATGAGCTCACGGAATTGTATGGCAAACCGGCGCATCTCACGATGATCGATCTGGCGCAACTCGCTCATGGACATGCCCCAGAAGCGATCGAATAATTGCGCCCCTGCCTGTTCGATCAACCTCAAATCCGCGCCGGGAAGCAGCACGCCAAGGGTCTGATAAGACTCCACTACTCTTCTAACATTCCGTGTGCCAACGCCGATCAAAAGCTCATGTAATCCATCACGCAAACGCTCGGGTACCGAGCCGACCATGCCAAAATCGACAAAGGTCAGCCGCCAGGTTGCCTTACGATCTTCTATCGCAGGCACGGGCGTTACGAATAAGTTCCCGGGATGCGGATCGGCATGGAAGAAGCCATCTTCGAAGATCTGCTTTAGGTAGGTATCAAACAAAACTTCGGCGACTTTCGCCCGGTCTATGCCCGCGGCCGTGATCGCATCGTAATCCGTTATCTTGATAGCATACACGTTTTCGAGCGTCAGCACGCGTTTCGTCGTGCAGTTCCAGACCAGGCGCGGCACATGGACGCGCTTGCGTCGCGCAAAATTCTCGCCGAATATCTCCGCATTTTTGCCTTCGGAAAGATAATCGATCTCCCTGTGAACAGTTGTTTCTAATTCCTGGATCAGCGCAGGCACATTGGCACGCCTGCGAATGGGACCGTAGCGCATCAACCACCCGCCGACACGCCGGAGGGCGGCAAAATCCACATCGATCAGCTGGTCGATGAATGGCCTCTGGATCTTGACCACCACTTCTCGGAATTCTTCGGACGCATCGGCCCTCAACCGGGCGCGGTGGACCTGTCCGAGCGAGGCAGCAGCCAGCGGATCCGGCTCGAAGCGCTCGAACGTTTCTTCGAGGGCCATCCCCAGTTCCGCCTCTGCTAACTGACGGATCGCTTGGAAATCCTCCGGCGGCACTTCATCCTGAAGACCGGACAGTTCCTCAGTAATCTCGATCGGCAACACATCCGCACGGGCAGAAAGGAATTGCCCGACCTTGATCATCACACCACCCATGCGGATCGCCATGGCACGAAACCCTGCGGCCAGCTGCGTGTAACGCTGCGAGCGTGTGCGCCGCGCCAGACCCCGCAGTCCCAGCCGCGGCAGGATAAGCTCCCAGAACACAAAGCTGGCCACTGCTCGTGTAAAGAATCCCATGATGTGACGATAGCGAGCGCGCAAGCGCGATGGCTGCATAACGGTGTTCCTCCTGAAAAGGATTGTATCACCAGGGAAAGCGATAATATTGTGTACAATTATGGAACGACAGCCGACCAAACTGCTTTATCTAGAGAGTCATGAACGAACACGCAAAACGAATCCAGAAGCCGCGCTGCTTCCTCCTGTATGCGCTGGCGCCCGGTGGAATGCCGGCCGCGGAAGCCAATCGCATCCTGAACGCTTTTATCGGCGATCCCCGGCTTCCCCTGGCCCTCTTTCACGACCACTTCATCGGCCAGCCGGGCGGACTTGTGATCTTTTATGTGGAAACTACAGAAGAGCGGGATGCCCTGCTGTCACAAAAATATTTGGACGGCTGGCAGGTAGAGATCCAGCCGCTGATCTTCTCTCACAGCCCGTCCGCATTCGATGAGCAGATCGCGTTTACATTAAGAGCCTATCGCGGCGTGAACTGGGAAGTCCTTCAGAAAGAGCAGCGCCCCTCCTATGGAAACCCGAGCTGTGAAGCAGAAACTGCCGAGGAGGATGGGCCATGAACTTCGATAAGGCAGTCGAAGCCATGATCAAAGAGGCGATGGAACGCGGCGAGTTCGATGACCTGCCCGGCAAAGGCAAGCCGATCGACCTGAGCGCGTATTTCGATACGCCGGAGGAAGTCCGGATGGCGCTTCGACTGCATGGCGCCACTCCGCTCAGCGCGAATTCGGCTTTACAAATCCCGTGTGGCCTGCTATACTTGCAGGCGTTGAAGTTGACTTTCTTGGCGCGCAGGCGCCATTTGTTTTGAACAATCGCATGTGGTACGTCTATATCCCTCGCGAGCAAGTCAGCGAGGGTCTTTTTATTGCCGCTCGTTATGTAAATGTATGGGCTATCTGAAAGCAATTCTAGGCGAAGAGCAAATCCCTGATCGATACTTTCTGCGGCACTTCGTAGACCTTAACCGCCAATGGCGGATAAATATCTTTTTTGAACAAGTGAGGATAAAAATTTTGTATGAGTAAGCAAGGAAAATTGAAGATCATTCCCCTGGGTGGACTTGGGGAAGTGGGCAAGAACATGACCGCCTACGAATTCAAGGACCAGATCCTGGTCGTGGATGCGGGCATCATGTTCCCCCGTAACGATATGCTCGGGATCGATTACATCGTTCCCGATTATGAGTATTTGCGCAATAAGGCAGAAAAGGTCGTGGGGATCGTCATCACGCACGGACATGAAGATCACATCGGCGCGATCCACCACGTCCTGAACGATATTCCCGCGCCGGTGTACGCGACACCCCTGACCCGCGGCCTGATCGAGGTCAAGCTGGCGCGCAACAACGCCGCGGGCAAAGCCATGCTGAATACGGTGGAGGCGGGCGATTCGGTGGAGATCGGCGCGTTCAAAGTGGAGTTCTTTCACATTTGCCATTCCATCCCCGATTCGGTAGGGCTGGGGATCACCACGCCCGCCGGGCTTGTCATCCATATGAGCGATTTCAAGTTCGACCACACCCCCGTTGACGGCTGGCCGACCGACTATGCAAAACTTGCCGAGTTCTCCCAGCGAGGCGTGGAATTGCTGCTCTCCGATTCGACGAACGCCGAACGCCCGGGCTGGACCCCGTCCGAGATGGTGATCGGGCCCGCGTTCGATAAGGTCTTTACGGAAGCGCCGGGGCGCGTCATCGTTGCGACGTTTGCGTCGTTGATTTCACGCATCCAGCAGGTGGCCGATGCCGCCGAGAAACACGGACGCAAGATGGCCCTGGCCGGCGCGAGCATGATCGATAACGTCAAGATCGCGCGCAAGCTTGGCTACCTGGACATCCCGGATGAAGTTCTGGTGCCGCTCGATCAGGCACTGCAGATGCAGGACCATAAGGTGGTCCTGATGTGTACCGGCTCGCAGGGCGAACCCTCGTCCATCGTTGGGCGATTGTCGGCCGGGACGAACCGGCAGTTCGACCTGAAGCCAAAAGACACGGTCGTATTGTCCTCGCACCCCATCCCCGGGAACGAGGAGACGATCAGCAACACGATCAACCGCCTGCTGCGGCGCGGCGCAAACGTGATCTACGACTCGCTGGCACCGGTGCATGTCTCTGGCCACGCCAGCCAGGAAGAACAGAAACTGCTGCTGAACATCGTCAAGCCCAAGCACTTCCTGCCGATCCATGGTGAGCTGCGCATGCTAAAGCGGCACGGGCAGCTGGCCGTGGAAGTTGGCATCCCGGAAGAGAACGTGATCGTCGTCGAGAACGGACAGACCGTCGAGCTCACGGGCGGGCGCATCAGGCTTGGCGAGCGCATCCCCGGCGGCTATGTCTTTGTGGACGGGCAGTCCGTCGGCGATGTCGATTATGACATCATGCGTGAGCGCGGCAAGCTGGCCCGCAATGGCCTCTTCCTCATCGACATCAGCGTGGATCAATTGAACGGTCGTCTCCTGCACGCGCCCGAGATCATCACGCGCGGCTTCGTCTCTCCTGAGGACGCGGAGGAGATCATCCCCGAAGTCCGCAAACGCATCATGGAGGTCGTCAACGGGGGCGGGATGGACAACGAGAAGGACATTGTCAACGCGGTCCGATCCTATCTCTATGAAGAGACCAAGCGCAGACCGATGGTGCTGGTCACGATCAGCAAGGGATAAATCTAAGTGAAATGAAAGGTATCAACCTCGGGGCAAGCCCCGAACCCTTTCTTCCGCAGCAAGCTGCGGGGTATTGAACCCGAAAGGGAATAAACAGCCCGGCCAAGGATGGCCGGGCTGCGCTGTTAAGATTAAGAGCATCGAATAGGCTATGGCTGTTCTTGGATCAGGAGATTCAGAAATTCCGCATCGATGCGATTGTTTCCCCTTTTCACCTGGAAGCCAACAAACAGCCATTGCTGGTCGGAACCAACCGGAAGCGCCTCGAACACCGTATCGCGCATGATAATGGTCCTGACAGAGCCATTTCCGAACTCGAAGACGACATTATAAACGGGCGAGCCTGGCGCGAAGGAAGCTGTCGATTGCAGCTCGATTTGCCCGGGCATTGTCTTTTGGATCAGCAAACGGTTGTTCACGTTGCCCGGAGGAATGACCATGATCATTCCCTGAGAGTTAATGTCCGGTTCGGCAAAGACACCCATCCAGATCTCGCCCTCCTGTAAATTCTTGAGGAAGACGTCGATGCTGGCTGTCCCTGCCGCGGGGAGCGGCGCGAACATGCCGTAGACCAGCGTGTCATCAAACCTGCCGTTGACCAGATAAGTAAGGCGCCCATCGGCGGCGAAGAAGTAATGGACAGGTTCCGAGAGACAAAGGTTATTCTGGGTCGTCTGCACAGGCGGATAAGGCTGCCACAGGACACTGATACAACCATTCCTCCAGTCTTCGCCGATTCTTGGAGGGGCGAGAGTAAAAGTTGGTTCAGGCGTTGGTGTATCGGGCGCGGGCGTGGAGGTGGGATCACCTACGGGTACGGTATCGGTGGGAACAGGTTCCGGCGAATCCGTGATCGTGGGCGCAACCGTCCAGGTAGGACTGCCCAGTGCTGTGGTCGGTGTTGGCGGCGCTGATGTGGGGACGAGCTGGTTTGCAAACAATGCGATCAGCGTAGCCGCGATGGTGCCGCATACACCGATAACAGCGGCAATGATGGCCGGGTCAATTCTTGATCTGGAGGAATTTGACATATCAGTCCTAAATGGTGGAATAGTTGCCTTATTCTACGCTATATTCAACTCGTGCTCAAGGAAGCTGTAACTCTTTTATTTTCTGCGCAATCTGACGATCGATTTTTCCCATTGGATAATCGTTCAATTCCTTCAGGGATACCCACGTTAGATTTGTGTCGCCGGGCATGGCGATCAATTCGCAGTAAAAAGCATGGACAGTAACGCTGAAATGTGTGTACCCGTGATGGACGACTGCCAATGCAGCTTGACTCTGTCCCCTTCTACCGCGCTTCACGCGAAGCCGCAGGTTGTATCCCGTTTTCAGGACCTTTGCCAGCTCCCTGGCCGGGTCCGCGTCGACGCGCCCGTTGGGGAATTCCCACATCCCGCCGAGCAGACCATTCGAGGGACGTTTTGCCAGCAGGACCTCTGCGTCGGGCAGATTGTCCCCTTGGGGGGATGCTGCGCGACCAACCCGCCTTAAGATCACGCCCGCCGCGTGGACGAAGTGCGGCACGTCCCTCTTCGGCGATTTGACCGGTCGAAGCTCCTGCGTGCCCTTTTGGCGCGCCTGACAAAGCTCCATCACCGGGCAGATCAAACAGCGCGGCCTGCGCGGCAGGCAGATCGTCGCGCCGAGATCCATCAACGCCTGGTTGTAATCGCCCGCCTGCCCTTTGGGGAGATTTTCTTCAGCGATCTGCCAGAGGATCTTTTCGCCAGCCAGGGAGTCAACCGGTTCATCGATATCAAAAATGCGCGCGTAGACCCGCTTGATATTTCCATCCAGCGCAGGGACGTCCATGCCGAAAGCCATGGATGCGATCGCGCCGAGTGTGTAGCGGCCGATGCCCGGCAACATACGCAGCGCCTCGAGGTCACGCGGGATTTCACCGTCGTATCGCTCCACGACGATCTTTGCAGCCTTGTGCAGATTGCGCGCCCGGCTGTAGTAACCCAGTCCTTCCCAGGCGTGCAGCACCTCCTGCTCGGAAGCCGCGGCCAGGGCGCGGACACCCGGGAACAGGCGCATCCACTTTTCGAAGTAGGGGATCACCGCCTCTACGCGCGTCTGCTGCAGCATGATCTCGGAGACCCACACCGCGTAGGGATCCTTGCGCCCGCGCCAGGGGAGAGAGCGCTTATTCTTGCGGTACCAGGTTAACAGTCTGGAAGAGAGGCGTTTCATCAATAATAAGATTACTCAATTCAGAAATCCGCTAAGTTATTCCGATCGCGTCGGGCGGAGGCTTGAGTGCTCTCCGAAAGCCGTAGTCGAGACGTAGAGTTTACCTAATCCGCCTGCACTTCGACTGCGCTCCCCCGTCGGCTCGCTCAGCGCGAAGATCTTTTGTCAGATGAATTTGGAAAAATACAACATATCGCTCTTCCTTGGAACGCGATCCCGCGAAGCATATCGCGCTACGAGGAACAAGGTTCCTCGAGCGGCGCGCTGACCTCGATGGAATCCAGCTCAGGGAAAGCGATCAAGTGCACCTCGACATAATCTTCGCGCCGGCAGCCCAGCAAGATCGCGTCCACGCCGTGGGGAAAAGAATCCACCCGGCCCGGGAAAACGGCCGAGATGGAATTCTGATTGAGAAGTAAGAACCCCAACCGTGGGTAATCGCGGACCGCATAGGCAGGCCAGGGGTTGGCCGAGGCCATCCCCCGATCGCGTGAAAATGAGCGCGGGTACAGCACGCGGCCCTGCTGCGCGAACGCGCCGGGAC
>DASTFG010000395.1:0-3157 GCA_035708785.1 Anaerolineales bacterium | reverse complement strand
GGCGTGTCGACCGGGATTGGTTGGAATGTCACAAAAGTCTTAATCGGACGTGGGTTCCGTGTTTTTGGCAGTGTGCGAAAGACAGAGGATGCCCAGCGGCTTCGCAATGAGTTTGGTGAAGCATTCATCCCTTTGCTCTTTGATGTGACAGATGAAGCCGCCGTTCAGGCTGCCTCACAGGAAGTACGCAGGGAATTGAATGGGGAAACTTTGTTTGGACTTGTCAACAACGCCGGCATTGCCGTATCGGGGCCTCTCATGCATTTACCAACGGACGAGTTTCGCCGCCAGCTTGAGGTGAATTTGGTGAGCGTTTTAATCGTCACGAAAGCATTTCTGCCCCTGCTCGGCGCTGACCGCTCACTCTGCGGAAAACCGGGCCGCATTATTAATATGAGTTCGGGGAGCGGGAAGATCGGATATCCATTTGTGGGTCCCTACGCCGCCTCGAAACACGGACTGGAGGGCTTCTCTGAAAGTTTGCGTCGAGAACTAATGCTCTACGGGATCGATGTCATTGTCATCGGTCCTGGCTCTGTTGCCACACCAATCTGGGATAAGGCGGAACAGGCGGATCTATCCATATATGCCGGTACCGACTATATTGAATCCGCCCGGCGGGCTCTAGGATATATGATTCCGAACGGAAGGAACGGGCTCGCGCCCGAAAGGGTGAGTGAGGCGGTCCTGAAGGCGCTGACAACGCCCAAGCCGCGCGTCCGTTATGCTGTAGCGCGTCGCAGCTTCGTTAATCGGCTAATTCTGGGACTTCTGCCAAAGCGCTTCATCGACAGATGGATCGCGCGCAATCTGGGACTCAAATAATCCTGTCCGAGAATACCAGTAACCAGAGCTTGCTGCCACGCGTAGCGGGTCGGCTGATTAGAAAGTCGGGTCAGGCTCACGAAACTGGAAACATCTTTTCGAACGCCTCTTTCGCGGCCCTATATCCTTCCTCAATTAATCTGGCGGAGACATCCCCGTCAAAGTCGATGATTCGCTCGGCTCGCAGGAATTCCAGTGGAGATACGATAATGGGCGTGACAAGCCGATAAAGGTAGGGACCACTGCTCTCGCGCCGCTCGCGGGTCGCCAGTTCATTAAAGGCGCGGATCATTTTCAGATTCTCACGGAAAGAAGCAAGCAGCATCCAATCGAGCATCCATGTAATGGCATCCCCGAATGACCTGGGCTCGGCTTCCGCCTTGGCCGGCGGGGGATCGCCGGTCTCCCACCAGGGCGTCATCATCACCACAACAATTTCCGCCGGCGTATCTATACCTTCTTCGATCATATCCAGGGCTGCGCCCAGCGGCGTATTCGCCACCAGCGCGCCGTCCCAATAGAAAGCTTCCGTCCCGGGATCAAAGGTCCAGGGATAGATCAGAGGGATCGAACATGAAGCCAGAATCCGGTCGGCGGTGATTCCAGAGAAGACATCGTATCGGGGCTCCCCGCGTTTTTGATCCATGATTTTGCGGTTGCTGAACAGCACGCGCTCACCCGTCCGGACTTTCGTTGCAGCAATCAACAAAGCCTTTTCACTTGCAGCCAGCTTTTCTTCATCCAGACCAAAGCGTGTGAAGAGACTTTTACGAAGCGGACCGGTATCGAGCAAATTGATCCAATAGCCGATCAGCTTTTCAGCCACCCGGCGAGGCAGTAAAGGCAAGGGCGGCCAAAATTCTCTGGGAATTGGCGAGGTAGCTTCGCTGGGCGGAATCTGCGGAAGCTTTGCATCCAATACCTCTTTGAAGATCGCGCGGGTAGCCCAACGCGCGATGCCGCGCATTCCCGGAGGCAATCCCTGGATATCCTTCTCCTCCAATGATTTCCAGACCTCAACAAGCTGATCGGCAGACATGCCCTGCGCGATCGCGGCGCCATTGACCGCGCCGATCGATGTGCCCACGATGATGCGCGGCTCCCAGACACTCGAATGATCCGCATTGACATTCTCTTTGTTGTTCTGCATGAGATACTTGTAGACACCCGCATGGAACGCACCGCGTCCACCGCCGCCTGAAAGGATGAGCGCCCGAACTGGTCCAGTATTCATGATCGTCTCCTTTGCTGCATATCTATTGTTATAGATTGGATTTCAATCGATGTCAATCACCCCTTGACAAATAGATGAACTTCGATATAATCTCAAATAGATAAACGTCTATGAAAGTAAATCCAGTCCTGTTTGCCAAAGCCATTGCCGACGAGACCCGCCAGAAGATCATGAGCGAGTGCTGCTGCTGCTGGCTGTCTGTCGGAGAGATCGTCGAGAAGGTCGATGTCTCTCAGCCCACCGTCTCGCATCATCTTGCCATTCTGCGCGACGCAGGACTGGTGGATGTTCGCGAAGAGGGCAAGCAGACTTTCTACACACTTAATCAGGAGCGGGTCGCAGTCTGCTGTGGGCAGATCATGCTGAAATTTGCGCCCGAAGAGAAGGCAACAGAAGCGGTTCTTAAGGTCGTCAATCCTTAGCCGTTTCTTTTTTTGCCTAAATTCATAGACAAATGTCTATTTGAAAGGAGGTGAAGGCCATGAACGAGCTAAGTGTACTCCACAGCTGCGGCTGCGAAGACTGCGAAGACGGTTGTTGCGGCGGCGGTGGCTGCTGCTAAGCACGAATCTCTGTTCATCGTATGATGGGCAGAGAGAATTCATCTTTTTTTTGCTGAAACATATCGACAAATATCTATATCAAGGAGACTCAAAATGAGCCAGACCGCTACTTCCATCCATGAGGTTGTTCGTGAGCATTATGCGGAGCGCATCAGGAATAACGCTTCCTGCTGTGGATCCGATGACTGCTGCTCCAGCGACAGCGGCCTCTATCCCGCAGATTTGCTCGCCACCCTCCCCGACGGGGAATCTGCTGTCAGCTACGGCTGCGGCGACCCGATCACGCTTGCGTCGCTTCAGCCCGGACAGACGGTCCTCGACCTCGGGTCCGGCGCGGGCCTCGACTGTTTCTTCGCAGCAAAGCAAGTCGGCGAGATTGGACACGTCATCGGCGTGGACATGACCCCTGAAATGATCGAGCGCGCCAGGTCCGGTGCGAAGCGGCTGGGCATCCAGAACGTCGAATTCCGGCAGGGATATCTCGAAGACCTGCCTGTCGAAAGCAACACAGTGGATGTCATCATTTCGAACTGCG
>DASTFG010000394.1:0-5244 GCA_035708785.1 Anaerolineales bacterium | reverse complement strand
GAAAGAGTCGATCTTGCGAAGGCTCTGAGGACCCTCCAGGATCTCGGCATCCGGCGCCTGATGGTCGAAGGCGGGGCAACGCTCAACTTCGAGCTATTAAGACTTGGCCTGGTGGACGAGCTTACCGCGTATATTGCGCCGATGATCTTCGGAGGCGAATCCGCGCCGACCCTGGCGGCCGGCCCGGGCCTGGAAAGAAGCGCAGCAATCCCGTTGAGATTGATCCATTTCGAAAACCATGAGGATGGCGGGGTGCTATTAAAATATAATATCAGTAGATCACGATAACTGTGAAAAGCCCGAAATCAGGGGTGCGGGCACCGAAGGGCCCGCACCCCTGATTTCGGGAATTCTTGCAATTCTCGTGAAGGACTGAATATAGGAGGTCGATATGACCACAACCATGCATGAGAAATTCGATCTGCTGCTCGAGACCGAGGGCGATCACGAATGTGAAGGAATAGGGAGGGATAAGGTCTGTGTCCGCATCGTCGCGATGGCAGAGCTGCCGAGCCGCTTTGGCGATTTCCACATTGTTGCGTTCGAAAACAACCGCGACGGGAAGGACCATGTTGCCATTACCAAAGGCGATGTGATCGGCGCCTCCGACGTGCCCGTCCGCCTGCATTCGGAATGTCTAACCGGGGACGCCATTGGATCCCTGCGCTGCGACTGCCGCGACCAGCTCGAAGCCGCCCTCAAGACGATCGGCCAGATGGAAAAGGGCATACTGCTCTATCTGCGCCAGGAGGGGCGCGGCATCGGTCTGACGAACAAGATCCGGGCCTACAGCCTGCAGGACCAGGGCCTGGATACTGTGGAGGCAAACCTTGCCCTTGGCTTCCGCGACGACGAGCGCGATTACGCCGTCGCCGCGCATATGCTGATGTCGCTCAAGATCGGTTCGGTCCAATTGATGACCAATAATCCCCGCAAGATCGACCAGCTCCGGCAGTACGGGATCCGTGTGAACGGGCGCATCCCGCACATCATGGAGCCCAACGAGCACAACCGCTTTTATCTCGAAACGAAGGCTGCCAAGTCGGGCCACCTGATCGATTTCTACGGCCGCGAGCACCTGCCCGAGCAGGACGACCGGCCGATCGTCGCAGGCATGAGCGAAGAACAGATCAGTGCGTTAAATGAATAGTCCATCTTCATCTATCATTAACAGAGTCGTCGTGATTACCGGCGCGACCGGTGCGCTCGGGATCGAGACAGCTCATGCGTTTGCCGGGCGCGGGCACTCCCTGGTTTTGCTCGACCGCAATCAGGACAGGCTGGACGCTCTTTCCCGCGACCTGAACCTGCCCGAGGAACGTCTCAGCGCTTCGGTGATCGACCTCCGGGATCGGGATGCGATTCATGCCGCGGCCGAGGCTGTCTCCGTTAAATTCGGCGGGGCCCACGGCCTGATCCATCTCGTCGGCGGGTGGGTCGGCGGAAAGACGATCGTCGATTCAGGCGCAGAGGATCTGGAGTCCATGCTTGGCCAGCACGTCTGGAGCACGTTCCATTTGTTCCAGGCCTTTGCACCGCAGCTTGCCGGGAACGGCTGGGGACGCATCATGATCGTCTCCTCCTCCACGGTACCGGAGGCGCCCGCCACCAGAGGGATCTATACCGCCGCCAAAGCCGCCCAGGAAAACCTGGTGCTAAGTATCGGCGCCGAGCTCAACGAGAGCGGTGTGACAGCCAATATCATTCAGGTGCGGGCCATTGATGTAAAAAACGAAGGAACAGGCACAACGCCCGAGGAGATCGCCGCGGCCATGTTGTATCTTTTTTCCGACGAAGCAGCCAGGGTCAACCGGGCAAGGATACCTTTATTCGAATGAAAAACTTCCGAAGTCATGCTGGCTTCGGAAGTTTTATTTTGCGACGTTATGCTGGATACAGCGGATTACGGCTCGCTGACCTGAACCCAATCCATCTCGATCAGGATCGGCAAGACATTGAAGGAAGACACCGACACGCCGATCTGCCCTGAGCGCAGACCATATCTTCGCTCAGGATAGGAAATCACCTCGTCGCCATTGATGTACAGGGTCAGATCCTCACCCTCGCATGTAATCGCATATTCGTTGACGCCCATACCCTGGTTGATGGCGTTGGAGCCTCCATTTACGATGGGGTTATATGAAATATCGCCATTACTCGTGATCTCGGCATAATAGATGTCATACAAGCCGTTGTTGGCAATGTTGAACTCGTACCAGCCGACATCCGGATCGTACCTGCAGATCAGGCTGATATTGTTGTTGTTCCTGCCCCGGTTGTCGGCGTGAACATCCACACGGACATCTTCATAATCAAAAGCGTCATAGAACAGGTAATAATATAAATATTCACTGTCGAAGTCCCACACGAGTCTTCCGTCCCGGGCTTCCACCGTAACTGCATCCGGATCGGCATCATCCGAGCCGGTCACAGTGAAGATGGACCAGTCGCTGGAGAGCGGCTCATCGAACTCTTCGGTAAAGAACTCTTCTGCCTGGGGGACCGGCGGTTCCTCGGTCGGCGGCACTTCCGTCGGCTCGGGTGGGACCTCGGTCGGAGGGACGGCGGTCGGCTGAATGACCTCCACAGCCGTTGGCTGAGGCGCGGCTGTCGGATCAGGGCTTGCGCCGAACGAACAGGCCAGCCCGACGACGAGCAGGGAACAAGTGAAAAAGAGCAGGGGTCGTAAGGTTTTCATGTTATCCTCTTTGGATGATATTTCGCGCTAGTATAGCATGGCGTATTTGAAAGAGGACATCCGGATGTTATCAATTTAATTACAAAAAGCGCTTCAGCGTTTGTGGTACATTCATGCCATTATGCCCATCCTTGCCCTCATTCTTCTGCTCACTTCGGCTCTTTTACATGCGATCTGGAATCTGATCCTCAAGCAGTCACAGGAAAAATATATTGCCATGGGCTGGCAGGTGATCATCAGCGGGGTCTTTGCGTTTATTGTATTGATGTTCACCGGTCTGCCGCCGCGCTCGATGTGGCTGTTTGTCATCCTGAGCATGTCGCTGGAGGCAGTTTATTTCATCCTGCTTTCGAATGCGTACAGCGACCATGACTTTTCCCTGGTCTACCCGATCGCGCGCGGGACCGCGCCAGCGCTCCTCATGATCTGGTCCGTCCTGTTCCTGCGTGAAAACCTGACAGCAGGAGGCGTGCTCGGGATCGTCATGATCGTCTGCGGCATGATCGTCATCGGCGGGACCAGCCTGATCCAAAATCGCGGCAGCAGACTGCACCTCAGAGGGATCGCCACTGCGCTGGCGGTTGCCCTGATCATCTCTATCTACACGCTGGTGGATGGGACGGCTGTCAAAAACGGACCTCCCCTGCCTTACGGGTTGAGCATGTTCATGCTGGTACCCGTCCTGACGACGACCTATAACGTCCGGCGCTACGGGTGGACGCGCTTCATGCAGGCCTGGAACGGGCCGCGCCTGCCCCTGATCGCCGCGGCGATTCTTGGTGTGGTCGCCTATTTGTTTGCCCTCTTTGCCTACCGGATTGCACCGGTGAGCTACTCGGGCGCGATCCGCGAGGTGAGCGTGGTCATCGGGGCATTTTTAGGCTGGCGATTCCTGCGAGAAGATCTGGGCGGGATCCGGGTGCTTGGGGCGCTGATCATCTTTGCGGGGATTCTCGTGATTTCACTTTTTGGCTGAGGCTCTGATTTCTCAGAAAGGATAAGGCCACATTTCTATGGACGACAGAATTTACCCCCTTACACGTCTGGTCGCAATCGTTCTCCTGCCTTTCCTCTGGTTAGCTTTTTTCATCCTGTACTTTTTCCCGGATATGACCGGAGAGCGCTTTGCCTGGATGATCAATCCACCGATGATGTCTGTCTACATGGGTGCCGGTTATCTGGGCGGTTCATGGCTGTTCATCCATACTGCTCTTGGTAAACGCTGGCACCGTGCTCAGGCGGGCTTCCTGCCTGTCACAGCCTTTACCTGGTTCATGATGCTTTCCACATTCCTCCACTGGGACAGGTTTGCGCAGGGAAACCTTGGATTCATACTCTGGGCGGCTCTTTATATCATTACCCCCTTCCTCGTGCCGGCGCTCTGGTTCTACAACCGCAGGACCGATCCGGGTCAGCCGGAGGAGGCCGATGTGAGGATTCCACCAACCGTGTTATGGATTCTCAGATTGATCGCGGCGATTTCATTGCTCTTCGTCCTCGTGGGCTTTGTCAATCCGGGCTTTGTCAGCGACGTATGGCCGTGGACGCTGACTCCGCTGACGGCCCGCGTGATGTGCGGTTGGGTCGCCCTGCTCGGGGTGGGCGCACTGGCCATGTCAAATGAAACCCGCTGGAGCGGATGGAAAGTTCCGTTGGAAAGCATTGCCATCTGGCACGTTCTGGTCCTCGCAGGCGCGGGGATGAATCCTGCCGATTTCAAGACAGGGCTTGTAAACTGGTATACACTCTCAATTGGAGCGATGGTGATCGGGATATTGATCTTTTATCCTCTGATGGAGAGGCGGAGAGAGAAAGCAGGGTAAACTCAAGATGGGGTTGTAAGGCGGTCCGTTTCAGCTTCACGCTGTATCAGCGACCAGAGCGCCTCCACATGCTGGCGTTCCGTCGGGAGCGCGCCGATCGAGACGCGCACCATCCAGCGCCCATCCAGAATCGCCGGGGTAAGATACGCGCCGCCAGACCGGTTGACGCGTTCCGCCCATGCCAGGGTATGGGTATCCAGCGCTTCGCCTTCCAGCCCCGGCGGCTCGTGTCGCACGCAAATGGTCTGGAGGGGGACAGGGGCAAGCACACGCCAGTTCGGCCGGGCACCCACCTGTTCGGCGAACCACTGCGCGTTGGCCAGGTCACGCCGCAGGCGCGCCTGCAAGCCTGTCACGCCCTGTTCACGAATCAGACACCACAGTTTCAAAGCGCGGAAGCGCCGCCCAAGAGGGATGCCCCAGTCCCGCAGGTTCTTCACCCGGTGATCTACAGCGCTCTGCAAATAGCTGGGATTTGTGCTCATCACGCGGACGAGATGTTCCGGGTCACGTACATAGTAGAGGGAAGTATCGAAAGCCACGCCCAGCCATTTATGCGGGTTGAACACCAGCGAATCGGCCGACTCGATCCCCTCCCACATCCAGCGGCATTCGGGCAGGACCATGGCCGAGCCGGCCAGCGCCGAGTCCACGTGCAGCCACAATTTGTGTTGGCGTGCCACTTCCCCAATCGCCTGGACGGGATCGAGCGCCGTGGTGCCG
>DASTFG010000393.1:0-18034 GCA_035708785.1 Anaerolineales bacterium | reverse complement strand
GAACTGTGCCCGGTCGCACGCAGTCTGGGCAGACGCTGGTGAGGGCAACATCGCTGCGGGCACAAGCGATACCACCAGCGCAAAAAGCAACAGAACAGATCCCGCTTTCACACGTGATTGCATAGGGCCTCCTCCTTTTAGTACATCCAAATCATTACAACGCCAAAATCATCCAAAAAGTTCCATGATGACTATGCGCCTCATATAGTATATCTGTTCTTTAAAGATTGTTCAATATCCCAAAGGTGACTCTTTTTTCCTTATAATAAGCAAAATGCCCCGTACGATCCTTCACATTGACCTGGATGCTTTCTTTTGCGCGGTCGAGGAGACGCACAACCCCGAGCTGCGGGGCAAGGCCTTTGCCGTGGGCGGGAGGCCGGAAGAACGCGGCGTGGTCGCATCCTGCTCTTATGCCGCGCGTCGGATGGGGATCCGCTCTGCCATGCCGATGGCGAAAGCGCTCCGGCTCAACCCAGGCCTGATCATTGTTCCGTCGCGTCATCACCTCTACCGCGAGGTCTCGCGCCGGGTCATGGAGCGATTGCGCGCGCTGACTCCTCTGGTGGAACAGATCTCCATCGACGAAGCTTTTCTCGATATCAGTGAAGTGTCTGGAGAACCCCAAGCGGCCGCGCGTGCTCTGCAGTCTCGCATCCGGGATGAGCTGCAGCTTCCGTGCTCGATCGGGATCGCCTCGAACAAAATGGTGGCGAAGATCGCGACCGAGGTCGGGAAAGCCCTGGCGCTGCGAAAGATCAGAGAACAGGGGCTGGCTGAGCCTCCGAACGCGGTGACGGTCGTCCCCTTTGGGGAAGAGGCGGCGTTCCTGGCTCCATTGCCCGCGGATATGCTCTGGGGGGTCGGGCCAAAGACATTCGCCCGATTGGCTGAACTGGGGATCCACACCATTGCGGATATCGCGCGGTGGCCGGAAGGCGAGCTGATTCGCCTGTTCGGCGAGAACGGGCGCGACCTTGCACGCCACGCAAAAGGGATCGATGACAGGCCGATCACCATAGAACACGAGACGAAGTCCATCAGCCAGGAAATTACTTACTCACGCGATGTGAGAGACGATAGAGTCCTGTACGAGACATTACGGGAGATGTCCGCAGAGGTGGGAAAGCAGTTGCGCCGGAATAACCTGGCAGGCAAAACCATCAAGCTGAAACTCCGCTGGCCAGACTTTACAACGCTCACCCGCCAGACGACTTTGAACCATTCGACGGATGACGAGGATGTGATCGAAAAAATTGCCCTGCAGCTATTAAAGTCGGTCCGTAAGCCAAATCAGGCGGTGCGCTTGATCGGCGTGGGTGTGACCGGTTTGGGCCAGCCGGTCCGCCAACTGGGCTTGTGGGATATGGAGGAGGAAAAATCCCGCCGATTGCAGGAAGCTGTAGACGAATTACGGGAGAAGTACGGAAAGAAAATCGTCCATCACGGAAAATCTTCATGACTTTTCTCACTGGAATTTCCGGACTGTCACTTTCATACTGGAGTCACCGAAGGAGAACATCGTGAAAATTCTTGACCTCAAAAAAGATCTAAAATATTTATATGGGCCCTCAGCTAAAAAACCGGAGATCGTTCAAGTCCCACGTTTGCATTTCGCGATGATCGATGGCGCCATCGAAAAAGGATACGAGCCCGGAAATTCTCCCTCCTTTCAGGAAGCGACCCAGGCCTTATATGCAATATCCTATACACTCAAGTTCATGCTCAAGAAACGCAAGACGTATGCGATCGATTACCCTGTAATGGCACTCCAGGGGCTATGGTGGGTAGAGGATGGCAGATTCGACATCACGGTGAAAGACAATTGGTTCTACACGCTGATGATCCTGCAGCCCGATGTCATTACGCAAGGTGTCTTTGAAGAGGGACGGGCAGAAGTTCGCAGGAAAAAGGGAGACAATGCTTCCTTGTCAAACCTCAGGCTTGCGGACTTCGAAGAGGGAACCTGTGTTCAAGTCATGCACATGGGTCCGTACGCGACCGAGCCCGCGACTGTAGAACGGATGAGAGACTTTGCGCGAGAAAACGGCTATCGTGACTTGATCGGAAGTGGAATAGGTAAGCATCACGAAATCTATCTCGGCGATCCGCGCAAGGCTGACCCGGCGAAATTGAAGACGATCCTGCGGCATCCGGTTGAAAAGGTGAACTGAATATGTCGGTAAAAACAACTTCAATCTCGTTACGCACACAAGGCAATGCAGACATCCACGATATCACGAATCAGATTGCAGACGCCGTTTCGAAAAGCGGATTAAGATCGGGTACCGCGACGGTCTTCTGCCCTTCCTCCACCAGCGCCCTGACGACTATCGAATACGAAAGCGGCGCATTGAGCGACCTGCGCCGGCTCTTCGATGAGATCATTCCTGCGGGCCGGGAGTATGCACACAACGAGCGCTGGCAGGATGGCAACGGACACAGTCACGTCCGCGCCGCGCTGCTCGGGCCCTCGATTACCATTCCATTTGTAGACAGGCAATTGACGCTGGGCACCTGGCAGCAGGTCATCTATATCGATTTCGACATCCGCCCACGGCAGAGACAGCTTGTCGTCCAGTTGATCGGGGAATAAGCTTGGTTTGCTATTATCACCCTGATCGGCCTGCGGTTGGACTGTGCAAATACTGCCAGCGCGGGCTGTGTTCAGACTGCGCCGCGTCCGCAGGGGACTCACTGGCTTGCAGGAATCTACATGAAGAGCAAGTCCGTGCGATGGAAATGCTCATGCAGAAGAACATTCTGCAATCCAAACGCGTTGGTTCAGACTATGTGCGAAATACGATTTTTTACGGAATAGTGGGAGTTTTGTTCACTGGATTTGGATTCTCTCAAATCAGGTGGCTGGGCTTGCAAGCCGTAATCTATCTGATGATCGGGCTGGCGTTACTTTGGGCGGCACTGGCGAATTACTTGGAGAGCAGGAAATATAGGTAACTCTCGCCCTGAGGGCGAGGCGAATACAAGTAAAGCCACGAAGTCAAAGGGCACTTTGACACCCAGCGAATAAATTAGAAGGCTGTCCTTCGACTGCGCTCGGCAAACACTCGCTCCGCTCAGGACGAAATATTCTGCAACCTCTCGCCTGCTCTTGCGTATGTCCTCCTAGAAATCATGGAAAGGAGCGCAACATGAACACCAACTACAAGCAGCTGACCCGCAGTACGTCCAACCGGATGATCGCAGGCGTGTGCGCAGGACTGGGCGAATACCTCGGCATCGACCCGACAATCGTCCGCTTGCTGGCCCTGCTGGCCTTCTTCACCGGCTTCGGCGGGATCGCGATCGTCTATTTGATCATGGCGATCGTCGTCCCTGAGCCGACGACTGTGCAAAGCGAGCAATAGACGAAAAGACCAGGTTGAGAAGCCTGGTCTTTTTGATTACCAAATGCCTGGGACTCACCTTGCCAGCGAAATGAACACATCCTCCAGCGTCGGCTCGCTGGGGACGATGTCCCTAATGGTCACGCCCCTGGCTTTGAGCACCCTTAACAGCTCCCCTTTCCTCTTTCCTCTTTCCACAATCGTCCTCAAATGATCCCCCGCCAGCCCGACTCGTAATACGCCTTCGATCTCAGGTAAAACCACCAACCCCTCCTCCAACGGCTCGGCAAACACTTCCCACACATCGCCCGGGGTGAACTCCCTTTTCAGGTTCGACGGCGTGTCCATCGCCAGCAGTTTTCCATCGCGCATGATGCCGACGCGCTCGCAGTATTCTGCTTCGTCCATGTAGTGCGTGGTAACCAAAATGGTCACACCGTTTTCGGCAAGCTCATAGATCAAATCCCAGAAAGCGCGGCGCGCGGTCGGGTCAACGCCGGAGGTGGGTTCGTCAAGGAATAGTAGCTTCGGTTCGTGCACCAGTGCGATCGCCAGCGCGAGTCGCTGCCGCCAGCCGGCGGAGAGAGAACGCGTCAGCGTGGAGTCATGTCCGGTCAATCCGATCAGCTCAAGGGTCCGCGCGAGGCGAGCTCTGTCGCGGATCCCGTACACGCCGCCGTAAAACGTCAGGTTTTCCAGCACGGTCAAGTCATCGTAGATGGCAAATTTCTGAGACATATATCCCGCGCGCGCCCGCACTTCTTCGCTCTGCCGGAAGGCGTCGAATCCCAGCACTGTGGCCTGGCCGTCGCTTGGCTTGAGCAGACCCAGCAGCATACGGATCGTCGTCGTCTTGCCAGAGCCATTCGGACCGAGGTACCCGACCACTTCGCCCTTGTTCACTTCGAAATTGATGTGATCCACCGCGACGAAATCTCCGAAACGGCGCGTCAGGTTCTCGACGGCAATGACAGGGTCTCTCATAAGGCTCGCTTCCTGATCACAGAACGAATAAGCTCAGCCTTTTGGAGGCGCCGCATTTTTTCATAAGCAGCAGCCTCATGCGCGAGCGAAAGCACGGGCACCATTAACCCGCGCCATTCCACCCAGACGAGCACAGATGCAATATCCAGCGGCGGCCCCCACGTGCCATCTGCCTGACGATGACGGACATCACCCAGCAGTTCGACCTGCAACCCATTGATCTCGGCCTGCCCGTGATACGAAAGAGTATGCTCCGATTCCCAGACATGCACTGGAACTTTCATGCATTGGCTGAGCGCCTTCTCAAGAAGATAGATCGTCTCGGTGCCGGTCTGCAAATCCAGATCGTGTACGGCGATATCGACGCCCTGTAAACGTAGCCCGGCGCTGCCTGTGAGAGCCCATAAATGCTCGGCTGGATCGATCTTTGCAACGAGCAGGGAAAGCACCTGCGCGTGTTGTTCCGGAGGGTCAAACACAGCTTTCATCATGGCCCCTCCGAAAGGACGATAAAGACATCTTCGAGGGCGGGTGGAACGGCTCGCAGTTCATCAACATGACCGCCCTCGCTTCGGATCTGTGACTTCAGCCTGCGGAGGACAGCCCGAGCCTTACCATCCCTGACGCGGATGTGCAAACGGTCTCCGAACGCCTGAACATCCTCCACATCCGGATCGGCATGCGCGGTGTGGCGAAGGGTGTGCAACGGTTTACCTCGAAGCTCAAGGATACGGCCTGCCAGCCGCGCCCGTAGATTCGATGGCGTATCCTCTGCAATAATGCTTCCGTTCTTCATAAATCCCACACGCTGGCAGCGTGAGGCTTCGTCCATATAGGGAGTGGAAATGAGAACGGCGACTCCGTCCTGAGCGGAGCGAAGCGAAGTCGAAGGACGACTTTTATAAGCAACATGCGCTTCGTCTTCATGCGCTCTGCTCATTCCGCTCAGCGAGGAGGCAAGTTTTGTGATCAGCTGCCAGAAGTCCTGGCGGGTGACGGGATCGACCCCCGTTGTCGGTTCGTCGAGCAAGAGCACGCGCGGGCGCGTAACCAGCGCGGAGGCGAGCCCGAGCTTTTGTTTCATACCGCCCGAGAGCTGTCCCGCCCGGCGGTCAGTGAATTTATTCAGCCCGACAAATTCGAGAATTTCCAGGCAACGCGGTAGCCACTCGTCCGGTTTGAGGCCACGCACTTCCGCGAAGAAGCGGATATTTTCAAGCACGGTCAAATCCTCGTACAAGGAAAATCTTTGCGAGAGATAACCGAACTGCGAACGGGCCTGCTCGGTTTGCCGGTCGATATCGTATCCACAGATGCTGACCTGGCCCGAATTCGCTTTGAGCGCGCCGACGAGGAGACGCAGGGTTGTGGTCTTTCCCGCGCCATCCGCGCCGACAAGGCCATAAATCTCCCCAGCGCTGATATGTAACGACACTCCGTTCACCGCGTGTGTATCGCCAAAGGATTTAGAGATATTCTCAGCCGAGATTAAGAGGTAGGTCATATTTCGTCAAATGTCGAAGGTCAAAGGTCAGGCTTCGTAATTTGCAGGGTCATCAGAAACACGTCGCTGGCGAGGATTGGATTCTAGGCAGGAAATGAATTTTGCGATTTGCCGAGCACATTTTTCCGCCGTTGAATAAGTTTCTCTGAACTGTTCCTCTGCAATGTACTTTTGATCCAAAGCTACATAAAGTTGTGCGCGTACTTCATCAGCCGAGGCTCTCGCAGTTCCAAGAAAATTGATGAATTGAACGTCAGTATAGCTTTCAAATCCTTCTGCAACATTGATCATTGCAGAAACGGCCGCTCGACAGATTTGGTCTCGTAAACCAAAATCTCGATTGAAACCAGTCAGGTTACCCAATGCATAAACCATGTGGGTTAACTCCCTTGCAGTTTTCCAGGCTTCAATCTCTTCAAATCGAGTAATTGCTGTCATCTCGACCTCCTTTGACGCTTGAGGTTCGACATTTGACTTTTACTTGAAAACCACATCCGCCGGCATACCAATCTTCAACTTGCCTTCGCTATCTGTTACCTTTAGCTTAATCGAATATACGGTTGCGCTGCGGCCTTCCACGGTCTGGACGTTGCGCGGAGTGAATTCTGCCTGGTCTGCGATATGAATGACCTCAGCATTGAAGCTTTCATCCGGGAAGGAGTCAACCGTAACGGTTGCCTGCTGGCCAAGCGAGATGCGGCCGTACTGGTCTTCGGGAACATAGACCGTGATAGTGAGGTTGTTCAAGTCCGCCATCGTGAATGCCACTGCGCCCGGCTGGAGGAACTCGCCCGGCTCAGCGTTGCGGGTCAGGATGATCCCGTCCATGGGTGCGTAAATGGTGAGTTTCGATATCTGCGTATCCAGCAAATCAAGATTGGCTTGAGCATTGCCCACGCCAGCTTCGGCTTGCTCCAAGCCAGCCTTCGCCTGGTCCACAGCTTTGCTTGTGGCAGCCACCTGCTGAGATTCGGCACCTGTCTGCAGTGTGCGGAGCTGATCGACAGCCATGTCATACATTTCCTGCGCGATGATCACATCCGTGCGCGCTTCGAGAACATCCCGGGCGCCGTCGGTCGTCAGCGCGTCGTCATAGTCTTCTTGTGCCTCTTCCAAATCGATCTCTGCTTCGTCGAGGACAATTTGCGCTGCGTCCCGCAAATCCTGGCTGTCGGAGGCGCCGCTCGTTGCATCGAGCACACTCTGAGCGGTCTGGAATGCAATCCGCGCTTGTGCCATTTTTGCTTCGATGTCAAGGAATTGTCCGCTTCCCGCTCTTTGCTGGATATCATCCAATCTCTTCTGGGCGTCCTGGAGGGCAGTCAGGGATCCGTCCACCCGCGCCTGCGCTGCATCCATGCGTTCCTGTTTTGAGAAGTACCAGACGGGCAGGCTGAATTCAGGTGGTCTGGATGCGCTCCAGACTGCAAGGCGGGTCGCCTGTTCTGCGGCCAGAGCAGAGGAGTATGTGATATCGTATTGCCGCTGGGCGGTCTCGGACGCTGCCTGAGCAACAGCCAGCGCGGCCCTGGCAGAATCCAGTTGGGCGGAGGCAACGGCTCGTTGGGCAGCCAGCAGGCTGTCGTCGAGGGAAAGGAGCGGGTCGCCCGCCCGGACGCTTTGTCCCTCCTCGATGAGGACTGCCTTCACTTTGCCAGCCATTTCGGGCGAAATGTTCACCGTCACCGATTCGATCGTGCCCGAGGCGTTGAGCTGGCCGTTATCGGCAGGGTTCAAGGAGCGGAGAGCAAAGTAGGCAATGATTCCAAGAACGACCAAGACGAGGAGTATACGAACAGGAAGAGAGGGAGAACTGCGTTCCATGATGAACTCCTTAATCCAAGCGTTTTCTAAATCTGAGAGCTGCGGCCGTCATGATGACCAGACCGAATACCGCCAGCGAAACGATTTCCGTTTGAAGCGCTGTAAAGCCAACGCCCTTGAGCAGAAGCGAACGGATGATGACGAGGTAATAACGAAGCGGGATGGCATATGAGAGGAATTGCAGGAATCTCGGCATGGCTTCGAGCGGGAAGAGGAAACCTGAAAGGAAGATGCCTGGCAGCAGCGTGAACATGACCGTCAGAAATGCCTCCTGTTGGGTATTTGCTACGGTGGAGGCAAACAGACCAATGCCGAGACTGGAAAGCAATAGCAGGCCCGAAGTCGCAAAAATAAGACTGAGGTCGCTTCGTATCGGGACTTTGAACCAGTAGTGCCCGATCAGGAGGACTTCTATGATATTGAAGAAACCCAGGATTACGTACGGGGTGATTTTGCCTACGACCAGTTCCCAGGAACGGACGGGCGTGACGATCAATTGTTCAATCGTGCCGCGCTCGCGTTCGCGAACAATGGCGCTGGCTGTCAGTAGGGCGGTAATAAAATACAAGACCATGCCGATCACGCCGGGGATCATGAAGTACGCGGAGCGCAGATCAGGGTTGTACCAAACCTGTGTGCGAACATCGAGCGGCGGCTGAACGGTAGCTGCGCGTCCCTGGCGAGCGGCTTGTTCGTTGAGCACCTTGATGGAATGAGATTGTCCAATGAGCCTAGCCGTAGAAAGGGCAGTTGAGCCGACGGTTGCGTCAGAGCCATCGAGGATCATCGAGACCTGCCCATTCCCTTCCAGTAATTTGCGCGAGTAATCCGGTGGAATGACGAGCGCGCCGCGCACATCGCCTTGTTCGATGAGCTTCTGGATCTCCTCTTCAGAATAAACCAAATACGCCAAATCGAAATAATCGGCAGCCTGGAAAGCATCAAGCAATGCCCGCGATTCGGGTGAGCGGCTTTGATCCCAGACAGCAATCGGGACATTCCGCACATCGGTGGTTGCTGCATAGCCCAGTAAAAATAGCTGGATCATCGGCATGACGATGATCAGGGCCAGCGTGCGCGGATCGCGGAAGATCTGGATGAATTCCTTGCGGATGATGGACAGTAGGCGTGAATTCATGCTGGCTCCTTGATCACACCGTGCAGGTAAATATCCACGAAAAGGTCAAAGCTGTTCTTTGGCATAAGTTTGGCGACGATCGAATCTTTTATGAAGAGTTCCGTGATGTAGAAGGAAAAGAACATGCCGAGAAAGGACCGCACCAATACGGGGGGAGGGATCTTACGCAGATTCCTCCGCACACGTACCATCTTCTGGAACATTGGTAGAAGCTTGGGAGCAATCTCTCCAATGATGCTGGACACATGCTTTCCGTTGAATTCGACCAGCTCAATGAAAATCAACTTCAACAACTCGGGACGAGAACCCAATTCGCTGACGAGCGCCCTGGCCGCATTGCGTATTAGCTCTTCCGCTGTCTCGCCTTTGGCAGCAAGAACCAACGGCAGTATCTGCTTATAAGGATGCTTATCCATAAGGATGGCTGTGAAAATCTCTTCTTTGCTCGAGAAGTGGTTGTAAATGCCGCCAAGTGCCAGCTCGGCTTTATCGGCAATCTGGCGCATGGAGGTGGCGTGGTAGCCCTGCTCCATGAACAACTCGAAAGCGGCCTCTTCAATTGCCAGACGGGTCGCTTCACCTTTTTTCGGTTTCTCCTCGGGCATGCCGCCTCCATAAAATGAACGAACGTTCGTTTTATTCATATTGTATTTGAAACATATGTTTTGTCAAGAGGGAACTCTCCTAAAGAACGGATCAGGCGGACAGACTCGAATTACTCCCTTTTACAACTTTCCTTATAGTTTTACGTATATCTTTTCAGATATAATCCGTCTGCAGCGCATCGGAAAGGGAAACCATGGCAGGTCTGACCTGGATCGAGATCATCTATTGGGCTTCGACAATCATCGGCGGGACGCTCTTCCTCCTCCGGCTGATTATGATGTTTTTTGGCGGCGGCCTCAGCGACGACGCACTCGACGCAGGCGGTGAGGTCTTAGCAGGCGACCACGCCGATGCAGACATCAGCTTTAAGCTGCTCTCCGTGCAGGGTCTGACATCCTTCTTTATGATGTTTGGCCTGGTGGGATTAGCCTTATTGCGAGCCAACCAGCCAGTGTGGATCACTGTGGTTGGCGGCATGCTGGCCGGTCTGGTCACTGTGGCGATCACCGGCCTGATCTTTTCCCAGATGAAGCGCCTGCAGACCGAAGGAACGATCAACATTCAGAATACCGTCGGAACGGAGGGAAGTGTCTATCTGACCATACCCCGGAACGGGACCGGCCAGGTACAAGTCATCGTGCAAGGCTCGCTCAAGATCTTTGATGCGATTTCAAACAACAAGATCGTCATCGCCACAGGTGAGAAAATCCGTGTTGTCGGCGTGGCGAGCGGCAACACCCTGATCGTCGAGAAATTAAAGTAACTTCGGAGGATACAATGAACGCTGCAGGTTTCGGAATTCTGTCCTTGATCGCCTTTGTCGTGCTTGCCTTCTTCACCGTTGCATTTATGGCAAGCCGCTACAAACGCTGCCCGTCGGATAAGATCCTGGTCATCTACGGGCGCGTGGAAAGAGGCCGCTCGAGCAAGACAATACATGGAGGTGGCGCCTTCGTCTGGCCGCTCATCCAGGATTACGCGTATATCAGCCTGACCCCCATCACCATCAACATACCGCTTGAAAACGCCCTTTCCCTGCAAAATATCCGCATCAATGTACCAAGCACATTTACCGTTGGCGTCAGTACCGCGCCGGAGATCATGAGCAACGCCGCCGAGAGGATCCTGCACCTCCAGCAAACCGCGATCGAGGAAATGGCAAAAGAGATCATCTTCGGTCAGCTGCGTCTGACGGTCGCATCCCTGACCATCGAGCAGATCAACCAGGACCGCGAAAGTTTCCTCGATTCCATTCGCCGCAACGTGGAGCCGGAGCTGAACAAGATCGGTTTGCAGCTCATCAACGTCAATATCACAGATATCACCGATGCATCCGAATACATTTCCAGCATCGGGAAAAAGGCCGCGTCAGAGGCGATCAACCAGGCGAAAATTGATGTGGCTGAGCAATCGAGGCATGGCGCGATCGGCGAGGCAAATGCCATCCGAGAGCAGGAGATCAAAGTTGCGCAAGCCATGGCCGAAGCTGAGATCGGGCGCAAGACCGCAGATGCGAACCAGCGCAAGCGAGTCCAGGAACAGGAAGCCGACGCGGTGCAGGGAGAAAACACTGCCAATGCCAACATTGCCCGATACAACGCCGACCTAGAGATCCAACGCGCAAAGGCCACTGCCGATTCCGAAAAAGGAAAGAAGTCAGCCGAAGCCGACCAGCGTATCTTCGTGCAGGAACAGGAGGCAAATGCGGTCAAGGGTGAGAATACGTCCAAGGCCGATATCGCGGCATATAACGCTGAATTGGAAGTGAGACGAGCCGCAGCGTTGAAACAGGCGGAGGTTGCACGCTACGAAGCGCAGGTTTCCATCCAGCAGGCACTGTACAAAGCCGAGCAGGAGCGTTTGCGCGCCGAAGAAGTGGTCCGCCAGGAAGTCGAGAAAAGCAAGGTCGAGATTGCCGCGGAAGCGGAAGCGGAGCGCATCCGCCGCGAGGCACGCGGCGAAGCGGACGGCATCCTCGCCAAGTACCAGGCCGAGGCGGAGGGGGTCCGCAAGCTTCTCGAATCGAAGGCAGAAGGCTATCGAAAACTGGTCGAAAGCGTGGGCGGCGACGCGCAGGCCGCATCCACGTTCCTGATGATCGAAAAACTCGAGGAGCTTGTCTCCCGCCAGGTGGAAGCGATCAGCAACCTCAAGATCGACAAGATCACCGTCTGGGACTCAGGCAGTGGCAACGGAGACGGTTCCTCGACCTCGAACTTCATCGCCAACCTGTTCAAGAGCCTGCCGCCGCTTCAGGATATTTCTGAAATGGCCGGCGTGCAGCTGCCGGAATTTCTTGGCAGGGTGAAAGGACAGGGCCCTACATCTGCTGGCGACACGCAAAATATTCTGCCTGCCAAGTAGAACAATTCCTAAGCAAAATGGTTTCCATAGCCAGGCCGCTCGGCCGGGCTTCTTTTTAATCATCGACGAAAGTGACGTAAAAAAATCTCACGGTGGAGTAGAATCAAACAATGCTGCCCCTCACCACAGTCGAAACATTCATCCGCAGGCATTTGCGCTATAACATCACCGTCAATCTGATGGACGGCGGCTTTTTTGGCCTGGCGATCGGATTCGCATCCTTCGGCACGATCCTTCCACTTTTTGTCGCCTCGATGACGGACTCCGCGACGCTGATCGGACTTGTGCCCGCGATCCACAGTGCAGGATGGCTTTTGCCCCAGCTCTTTACTGCCAATTACACGGCGCGCCTGCGCCGCTATAAGCGGACAGTATTAATGCTGACCGTCCACGAGCGCATACCTTTCCTCGGGCTTGCGCTTGTTGCACTGCTCCTTCCCACAATTGGCTTGCAGGCCGGGCTGATCATGACCTTCGTCCTGCTCACCTGGCAGGGGCTGGGCGGCGGTTTTACGGCCAATCCGTGGACAAGCATGATCTCGAAGATCATCCCGCCCGAGACGCGCGGGACCTTTTTTGGCACGCAGGCTGCAGTCGCCAACCTTTTCATCAGCGGCGCGGCAGTAGGGGCCGGCTACCTCCTGAACTGGCTTGACTCCCCCCTCGATTTCACGGCCTGTTTTCTGATCGCCAGCCTGTTCTTCAGTATTTCATGGTTCGCCCTCGCGCTGACAAGAGAGCCAGCGGATTACGATAAAGTGATCGAGGAAAACCCCCTCCCCTTCTGGCATGGGGCGGGACGCATTCTCAAGCGCGATCGCAATTTTAACTGGTTTCTGACTGCTCGCATCCTCTCACAATTTGCGACCATGGGCTTTGCCTTCTACATCGTCTACGCATTGCGCCGCTTTCAAATGGACGAGGTCACCGCAGGCTATCTCATGGCTACCCTGACCATTGCACAGACCATCGCCAACGCGGGCATGGGCTGGCTGGGAGACCGGGTCGGCCACCGGCCCATGCTCATCCTCGGCGCGGCCGGCGCGACCTTGAGTTCCCTCTTGGCCTGGATAGCGCCTTCTCTTGCCTGGTTCTTCCCGATCTTCATCCTGTCCGGTTTTGCAAACGTTTCGATCTGGACCAACGGGATGACCATGACGGTGGATTTCAGCGACGAAGTGGAGCGTCCCTTTTACATCGGGCTGGCGCAAACGCTCACGGCGCCCGCGACGATCGTTGCCCCGCTGATCGGCGGCTGGATCGCAGACACAAGCGGCTTTGTCATGACTTTTGCACTATCGACGATATTATCTATTCTTATGATGGGGATCCTGTTCTTCCTTGTCAAAGATCCCCGTAAGGCGGGATGGCGTCCCACCCTGCAAAAGGAGACCATATGACCATCATTCGAGAAAAAGTCTTTCAGGCTCTTGAAATCCTCAAAGAACAGGAGATCGATCTCTGGCTTACCTTTGTCCGCGAGACGAGCGGCGTGCGCGACCCTGTGCTGGATTTGCTCATTGGAGAAAACGATCTGACCTGGCCGTCCGCGCTCGTCCTCACACGCAGGGGTGAGAAGATCGCAATTATTGGCAACCTCGAAAAGCATGCAGTGCAGAGGCTGAACGTCTACGATGAAATTTATGGATATGACGCTGCTGTGAGTGAACCGCTGCGAGAGACGATCACCCGCCTCAACCCGGACCGGATCGCGGTCAACACTTCGAGGAACAACGTCCACGCCGACGGATTGACTCATGCCATGTACGAGATCCTGCGCGAGCACTTGAAAGGCACTGCCTATGTGGATAGACTGATCAGCGCCGAACCGGTCATCAATGCCCTGCGCGGACGAAAGACCCCGGCGGAACTGGCGCGCATCCGCAAAGCGGTCGAGATCACCGACGAGATTTATAAAAAGACATTCGACTTTATCAGGGTTGGCATGACCGAAATCGAAATCGGCGCATATATGCAGAAACTTGCAAAAGAATATGAAGTCGGCCTTGCCTGGCCCGCGGAAAATTGTCCCGCCGTCAACAGCGGACCGAACTCCCCCATCGGGCATAGCGGGCCGACAGAAATCAAGGTGGAGCGCGGACATATTATCCATTTTGATTTTGGCGTGAAGTACGAAGACTATTGTTCAGATATTCAACGCGTGGCTTATGTCCTGCGCGAAGGCGAGATGGAAGCGCCGCCCGAAGTCCAGCGGGGATTCCTCACGGCCCGCACTGCCATCGAAAAATCGCGCGAAGCAATGAAGCCGGGCGTGACAGGCAATGCCATCGATGTGATCTCGCGCGAGATCGTGACCGATGCAGGTTACCCTGAATATCCTCATGCCCTGGGCCACCAGCTTGGGCGCGTGGCACACGACGGGGGCGCGCTGCTTGGCCCGCTGTGGGAAAAATACGGGGATTCGCCTAATCAGAAATTGGAAGTGGGACAGGTCTTTACGATTGAACCCAGCCTGGCAGTAAAGGACTATGGCCTGATCGGCCTGGAAGAAGATGTCGTCATGACTGCAAACGGCGCGGAATATATAGGAGAGCCGCAGAGAGAGGTCGTACTGATAAAAGGTTAAGGCAATCTCTCTTATACCTTCATGAACTGGCTTTCTTCGACGCCCTGCCAGGTTTCATCATGTAATTTCATATATTTCGTCAACAGCGGATGCACGCGTTTCATCTCTTCATAGATCCGCTGGGCCACACGCCGGATCGAAAAGTGCGCGTTCGCGGCGGAGCGCAGCTGGCAGAACGCATACGCTTCACGCAGGTTGAACTGCGCCAGTACACGGCGGTTGAATCCATTCGGGCCGATATACTGCGCGATACCAGGGCTGAATTGATATAACTTCTCAAACAACCCCGCAGCGGACTCCATTGCCGCCTCATACGGCACCGCGAAACCCGCTTCTGTGATCAGGCGTGGGATTGTGTACCCGAGCCGCGTTGTCAGCCTTTGCGGCGTCTGTGTCATCATGCGGTGTCGCTTGAATTCGGCATAGGCGCCCTGGTCCATGATCAGATCAAAGGTATAGGTCGCGTATTCCAGCTCGCGCAAAGGAACGTCGTACTTACCCAGTTTCCCTAAAAGGGAATCTGCGAGAGCTCCTCTTGTCTCCACGTGCAAAGATCTAACATGAGCCAGCGCGCCTGCAAAACTCATTGCCCCAAAACGGTATAACGCCGCAGCCAGAACCTTGTCCTCAGCATCTCTGTCATAATCAATCAGGCTACACCATTCCCGGTCCCCATTGACAAATTCGCTGCCAATTTCCCATTCTCCTATCTCTCGACACGTCTCCACTAAATAGGGGACGGCGTCGGCGTACTTCACCAGCGTGGGGGTTTCACCCAAGGCAACTTCCTTCACCTTCTGGCCGATGGCGCGGACTTCCGCTAATTCGTGCGATAGCATCTTGCGGATCATATTCTCGAGCACACGGGCATTGGCAGTCATGCCTACATTTGCCAGGGAAGCGGCTGGCAGGATGAAGCGACAGACATCTACGTACTTCGAGCGGATGCGGCGGTCCCAGGCCTCCTCCTTCTCGTTCTCGCGGCGCGGGAAGCGCTCGAGGATGAGACTCCGCACCGGGTCGATGGATTCGGCATAGGTTTTGAAGAGGAAGCGCACCGTATCCACATACTCGTCGCGGAGAGGCTGTCCATCCAATTCGGATGGAATAAAGAAATCATCCGGCCCCCACTTCTGGTAGCGGGTTGACTTCTCAGTATAGGAGGCGAGCCGGTTGCCCTCGATGCTCTCGATCGCGAGCCGGGAGACGTTCTCGAAAGCGATGTGCAGAACCGCGTGCTCGGCCACCGAGGCGTGTCCGTATCCCACCACCCATTTCTCATGGAACTGGGCGGACTTTTCGTCACTCAACTCCGCAGCGATATCCCGGAAAGACTCGGGGGAGCGCGAAGTTTTCGCAAATGCGACCGCGATCGTTTCGGGGCTGAGGGAACGCGGCGAGAGCAGATAAATCTCACGTTTGGGCATCGGGGCCTCCTCTGGAAAATCTGGAAGATTATATCAATGAAATGGGCGACCCGTGGGTCGCCCAATCTTTAAAATGAATAAGAGGCTGTATGTTTTCATAGAGGCCAAATATGCTGGGCGTCCAGTGTCTCCAGTCTGGAGATCTTGATCACCGCTCATTGAGAATTTCTCTGGTTTTTGAGACATCCTTCCAAATCTGCTCCACCAGCGCTTCCACCGAGTTAAACTTCAGCTCGTCCCGCAAACGGGTGACAAATTCGAGCCGCACATCCCACCCGTAGATCTCGCGGTCAAAGTCAAGCAGATGCACTTCCACATTCGGAGTCTGTTTATCGGGTGTGAAAGTGGGATTGATCCCGATGTTCACTGCACCGCGATGCAGACTGGGTCCAGTCGAATTGCCGCCCTGCAGATAGGCCCAACACGCATAGATCCCATTGGCCGGGATCATCTTCTCGCGTGGATAATCGACATTCGCCGTTGGCACATTGATCCTTTTGCCGCGTCCATCCCCGTGGATCACCGGTCCATGCAGGCTATAGGGATGACCCATCAGGCGCGCGGCCTCTTCGACATTCCCCGTCGAGATCAATTTGCGTATCTCCGTGGAGGAGATCACGCCGCTCTCATCGCTCAGGGCCGGTACCACTTCGACAGAATAATTCAGCTCTTGGCCGATCTCCGTTAAACGGAGGATATTGCCTTCACGATTCTTCCCAAGCGCAGAGTCGTACCCGAGTACAAGGTGCTTTAAGCCAAGCCGCTCTTTGATCCGTAACATAAAGTCCCCGGCCGTAATGTTAGCGACATCCCGATTGAACGGATGCGTGATGACCACATCGACACCCATTTCCCCGAGCAATTTCGCGCGCTCATCCGGCAGAGTGAGCAGTTTGATATCTCCGCGCCCGAATACCCTGGCAGGATGCGGGTCGAATGTTAATACAACAGCAGGCGCGCCGGCTGTGAGCCTCTTGATGATCTCCTGGTGGCCGCGATGGACTCCGTCAAAGACTCCGACGGTCAACCAGGAATTCTGTAAAGTGACCTCTTCGAGTGAGCGGTAATGCTGCATGTTCATAAATGTTTCCAGCGCCGTCCCTGGCGCTGGAATGATGATCCTCGTTAGAAGATTGAGGCTGGAACGAAGTTACATGTGCTTAGTCTGACGTAAAGAAGACTTTCTTCGGCTGCCAGGCGGGATTGCCATCTTCACCCACGACCAGCTCCATCAACGCGACCAGTTCACCCTGTGTGCTCACGCCGCGGACACGACTGCCAATTTCGGCATCCGTCTGGGCTTTCACACGGTGCCCATGGCGCACCCCTTCGACCTCGTCCGGGCTCAATTCGACCGCTGGCCAGTCACCCAGGGCTTCCGCGGCCGGGATCAGGTACTGATACCAGTTGCCAGCATGGAAGGATTCCTGCAATTTACGCAGGGGCACAGCGTCGCGCAGGGAGAACCGTCCACTCTTTGTACGGCGCAGCCCCACCAGATACGCGCCGCAACCGAGTTTTTCACCCAAATCGTTCGCCAGCGAACGCACATAGGTACCAGACGAACAATGCACATCGATCACCACCTCAGGCGGCGCCCACTCCAAAACCTCCAGATGGTGAACGGTTATTTTGCGCGGCGCCAGTTCCACGTCCTCACCCTGACGCGCCATCTCATACGCCTTCCGGCCCTGCACTTTGACGGCAGAGTACGGGGGCGGGGTCTGCTCGATCTCACCCACAAAAGTTTTCAGCACTTCTTCGAATTGAGATTCTGTCACATTGACCGGCTGGCTCGTCTGCGTCATCTTCCCATCGGCGTCGAATGTATCGGTCCTTCCACCCAGGCGGATAATCGCCTGATATCTTTTATCGGATGCGGAGACGTACTCACTCAGTCGAACTGCAGGGCCCACCAATATGACAAGCACTCCCGATGCACGCGGATCCAGCGTGCCGGTATGCCCGGCGCGACGCAAACCTGTTCCATTACGAATGGCCTGCACCACATCGTGCGATGTCATTCCCACGGGTTTATCGACCACCAAAACCCCGGAGATTGCATTTTTAATATCTTGACTATTCACTTGGATTCCTCCTATAAAATAGGCCTCCTTCTTATTCGGAGGTTAATTATGACATACTTGTCTAAATTTAGGGTTAAAGACCTAAAATCTCCTGAGTAGCCTTTAGTACTACCTGCTTAACGTCGGTTAATCCGCCGGGGATGTCAGCCCCTGCGGCTGCAGCGTG
>DASTFG010000392.1:0-4255 GCA_035708785.1 Anaerolineales bacterium | reverse complement strand
CGGGCCAGTTGGCTATATACCGGTTCATATGGACCATATTTAGAAGAGCCGCTACAAACTGACTCTTCCACGCATCGCCCAGAGATGATCCGGTAAACATATCCTTATTATAGTACGGAAAACCATCGGGGACGCGGCCTGCCGAGATGCTTTCCAGCCGGTTATTTATTTGCGGACTTTTCACTTTTTGACTTGCTCTGCAATGCACTTCGGATACGCCCCCATGCTACTTTGACAAAGTCTGCCTTCTTTGAATCAACTTCCTGGCGGCTGTAACGCGCCTGGACGAACGCCTCGGTGATCGAATCGATATCCTCACCTGCCGAGGGCAAGGCCTTCGCCAACTGAACCGCATATTCAGAGGGTGTTTGCGATGGCGTGCGCGGCAATCCCTGCTCGCCGCCGCGACGGATCATGGCGAGGTAAAAGAAGTAAATCCGCCGGCGCGGATCCAGCCTCCGAAGGCTGATAAAACCGGGGCGGCGCAGGACGCGTCTTCCTTCCAGGCGCGAAACGATGCTTTGCCATCCATCTGCGAGGGCGCGCCGGAGACTCCTACGGGTTTGGTCCGCGCTCCTGGAGAGCCACTGCCAGGCAAGGATCAGCCAGCTCCTCACCCGCGATTTGCGAAGCGCAGCGCGAACTCCGCCATGCTGTCTCACAAATTGAATGAACGCAAAAACCGCGATCACCACAACAATTCCCCACAAAAGGATCGAGCGGATCAGCATCCATGCCTCACTGCCCGCAGCAGGTTCGTTAGCATCCACGGGGGGCAGGATGGGCAAAGGAGGTGGGGCAGATGTCTCGGGTGAAGAGTCGCCGCGTAGAAATAAGAGCATAGGGAGACTGAGTAATAGCGAGATAAGAAATAAGAGCAGCTGACCGATAAAGAAGAGCACGCCGATCAGAAAATTAAGCAATGCCCCTAGCACGGAGAGCAGTCCAAGGCTGTCACCGGCTGGCAGGAGGCTGACGATCGCTGCCAGAATCAGCAGGAAGCAGATGCTATACACCCCCCATTGCCTGGTCAGATTTTTGGACGATACAGGGATGCGCTGCTGGCTCCAGTGGGTTTGTAGCGAGATCAAGCGTCCGAGACTCAGCAATGCCAATCCGAAAACGAAATAGAGCAAGGCGCCTGCTTCCCCGCCGGCGAGAGGATTCAACTCTACATGAGGGATTCCCTCAAGATTGGAAACAATGGAACGGAGATTGAGGCGTGCCAGAACAGTCAGGATCACCAGGGCAATACCGATACTAAAGACCACGCTCACCAATCGTTGGCGGGCGGGAACTGCGTCGTTGTGGACCGGGTCTTCCTGCAAAGCCAGTTCCTGATCCAGCCCGATCTCATCGAGCAAGCGTAAAAAATGGCCGGTTAGAGTCCAGACCAGAAGCGCAAACAGCAGGCTGAAAACAAACTCCTGATTGAAGAGAGCGGTAAGCTGCCCGCGGCCAAAAAGCGACAGGTCGGAGCGGAACGAATCGAGCCCATTTGCATAAGACAGCAGCAACCGGATCAATACAGAGATGACAATCCATTGAGCGCCGACCGCGATCGCCCACTCCGCGCTTAATAGGGTCAGGGATTTCAACTGTCGATGCATAAAGAGCCGGTCGATCACAATGAACAGGAGTGTGGCCGCGATGATCCCCGAATGCCAGCCCGGCGCAATATTCTGAATAAAACTGCCGAGGGTCATGATACTACAAGCCATCATCAGAAATACCAGCAGGTACCCGAGGCGTCGGAACACCGTTTCATTTCCGGTTGGCTTCGAGGCTTGCCCTGCGTTCATGTACCCCTCGATTCCTGCGTCCAGATATTCAGATCCTGCTCGTCCGCAATGGAAAAAACCGGCACACCGAAAATGGCCGCGCGCCGCCGGATGGCATCGTCCGCGGAATCCCTGCCTGCCAGGATCAGTACCGCGTTCTGCCCCGAGCGACGCGCCTGATAGAGTTCATCAAGCGCATCATCGCCGATCCTGCCGGTGATAACGATCAGGGTGGTGCCCCAGGCCAGGTGATACCGCTGCCGCTGGATCAAGGGACCCAGCGCTGATTGATCGAGGACCTCAACCCGGGCCAGGGTCTCCAGCAAATGCATCAGATGACGTTTTCCCGTTCTCGGGAACAAGAATTGTGGCTGGCCATCCGCCATCAGCGGATCGCGTCCGTTCACCAGCATTCCGACCATCTGCTTTTTATGGACAATCCAATTGGAGATCGAAGCAGCGATCACGATTGCCAGCTCCGTCGCATCCACGCGGCTGCGGTAATAATAGTCGTCTGCATTGAGGTTCAATACGACGCATGTTTCGAGCGCGATGGATGGCTCGAATTGTTTTACCTGCAACCGGCCGCTGGCGGCGGAGGATTTCCAATCGATTCGACGCAGTGAATCGCCAGAGATATAGTCGCGCTTCCCAAAGACCCGGGTCGGATCTTCAAACAGGGGCAGGGTGTGGCGCAGTGTCCCCTGCGGGGATTGGGAAGGGAGCTCCATGGAAGCAAGTGTAATGATCTTGGGATAAACCACCAACGCCTCCGGTTGGCTTTGCACCAGCAGGGAATCACTCAGCCCGAGGATATCGCCTGTCGAGATGAACAATGGTCCGATCGCGTAGTAGCCGCGTCTGCGCGCCTCCACATAGTACTCAAACTCTGCATCCGCGCGCGGGCCGAGCTGGATCACCGATTGAAAACTGTTCGGCCCCGCCAGCGCGACCGGCAACGTCTCACGAAGCTCAAGCCACGGAAGCGGCAGCCAGCCTCTATTTTGCACATGCAGATCTATCTTGACTCGTTCCCCCAGGAAAGCATGCCCAGGAAACCGGCGTCTGGCCTCCACCTGCGCCAGCGCCCGGCGGCTCCACCAGATCCCGGCCGCCAGCGCGCCGACCACGAGGTAGATCAAGGTCAGGGCAAAACCACCTCGCAGAAAAGCGGCGATCAGCAAGAGCACGACAAGCAGAGGGAGAAAGGTACCCGACATCGCCGATGCAGCACTAGCCATCCACGCTGCCCAGATCGAGCGGCGTTTTTTGCAGTACATCCTCCAGGATGAGGTCCGCTGTGCGTCCGCGCAGTTCAGCTTCCGGCTTGAGGATGAGGCGGTGGGCAAGCGTGAGCGGTACGAGGGTTTTGATATCCTCCGGAATCACGTAGTCTCGTCCACGGATGGCGGCCAACGCCTGTGCCCCTTTCAATAGCGCCAGACTGCCCCGCGGGCTGACTCCCAGAGACAAATCTGGGTGGTCGCGGGTGGCCTCGGCCAGCGCGACGATATAATCCTGCAAAGTAACATCCACATTCACGTCCCAGACTCGTCTTTGCAGGCTGGATAAATCCTGCCCGTTCACCACCTTGCCAATTTTTGTGATGGGATGTTCGCGCCAGAGGTTGACCAGGATCTGGCGTTCATCCGTTCGGGATGGATAGCCGATGGAAAGCCGCATCAGGAAACGATCCAGCTGCGCCTCAGGGAGCGGAAAGGTGCCTTCGAATTCAATCGGATTCTGCGTTGCCAGTACCAGGAACGGACGCGGCAATTCATGCGTAACCCCGTCTACGGTCACCTGCTGCTCCTGCATCGCTTCCAGCAGGGCCGCCTGTGTGCGCGGCGTGGCCCGGTTGATCTCATCTGCCAGAAGGATGTTGACGAAAATCGGGCCGGGCCTGAATTCGAATTCAGCACTTTTCTGATTGAATATCGATACGCCGGTGATATCGTTTGGCAGCAGATCAGGCGTGCACTGGATGCGCTTAAAGCGAATTCCCAGGCTTGCTGCAATCGAGCGCGCCAGCATCGTCTTGCCCGAGCCGGGCACGTCTTCAAGGAGTATATGCCCCTCGCAAAGCAGCGCCACCATAATGAACTCAATGGCCTGGCGTTTGCCGACAATGACTTGCTCGACATTTTCGATCAGCGGGACAACAAACCCCTGGATATCTTTCATCAGGCACTCCCTTATTGCAGAGTAATTCTCTGCCATTATATACCTCATATAGAGGTGAGAGTTTATCAGTCCTTACGATGCATTACCTGTGGAAAACGCTGCTTGTCCGTTGCAGGAATTTGCCATCTATGGCATATTGCTGTAATGAGCGCATTTAACCTCCTTGTGCGAACGGAAACCATCTTGCTCCGAGGCAGAAAATGAAAAAGACGACGCTGCTCCAACCGGAACTGTCCTATACCATCGCCAGCCTGGGCCATCTGGAAACGCTTGTCATTGCGGATGCCGGT
>DASTFG010000391.1:0-8361 GCA_035708785.1 Anaerolineales bacterium | reverse complement strand
GGACATTACGGGCTGGAGCGGCCGGCTCCTTGCCCTATTTGCCAGATAGGGTTGGGAGCGCATGGAATGCAGCAGCTCAAGTTGACGTGGTCGGGATCAACTCAATGGAAAAAACCTTGATTTTGGGGGAATGCAAGTGGACGACTGCACCGAAGGATCGAAAGGCGATCGCCGAATTGATCGAACAAAAGGCGGCAAAAATCATCCCGGCGCGCGGAAAATGGAAGGTCATTTTCTTGGGCTTCTCTCGCAGCGGATGGACCTCAGGCGCCCAGGCGTATCAAACTCAGATAAATCAGCAGCCGGTGGCCGGCCCAAATTGGGTCTCAACTGGTCTGCGGCTGTTAGAGCTCAAACAAGTGGATCAGGATCTTGCCAGTTGGACCGATTGAAACTGTATATGGGAACGGGTTATCCATTCTTAATCTATATGTTTAATTGAGCTGCGTTTTTCCTACTCTGAGGTCCACGTCTCCTATCTTGTCCCTGCATACGTAACGATAGATGGTTCTCCAGGGAGAGAGTTTCAATTAACCATATTTGACCGACTTTAATTCCCCCAAGCTTTTCTTGGCGTAATAATCGCCTCAAGTACTGCTGGTTATATCCGGAAAGTTTACAAGCTGCCTTTACCGGAAGATAAGTTCGCACCTTTTTGCTGTGCGCTTGTCCAATTAAAGCGAGCATCCCGACCAGTCACTTTCTGTTAGAGAGCAGTTCTGTCATCTTTCCCCGATGCTCAAATCTCAGCATCGAAATGAACTATTCTCCAACGAACGTATATGGTTCGGGATGCGTCTTCTTAGGTGCCCCCAAGGGGACTCGAACCCCTGTTTGAGCCTTGAGAGGGCTCCGTCCTGGGCCGCTAGACGATGGGGGCGTCTTGATAGGCGGGCGAGATTATATCCCGCACGCCTCATTCCTTTTTAGTGAAGCGTGCGGGATTGTATCATCCCAGGCATCAATCGTCAACGAGAAAGACGTGCACTTCGCGGGGTCCGTGTACGCCAATGGTGTGAGACATCTCGATGTCACCAGTCCGCGACGGGCCTGTGATGACAACTGCCGATCTGGATTCGCGCATAACCGGCAGAGTGATGGCATCTGCAAGCGAGGGCAGAATATCGGACTCATGCAATATCGCAATATAAATTTCGGGCAGGAGCGAAGCCTGTAATGGATGGCCATCCCCGTCCACGATCAGGATCGACCCGGTATCTGCCAGCCCGCAAATGGCCTTCGTCACGCCGGCACGCAGCGCGGGGTCGGGCGCGTGGCTGACACGGATTCCTGCCTGCTCGAAAGTGGACTGATCCAGCACACCTGGCTCAAGGTGGATTTGGTCGATCTCGCAGGCTTTCAAGAAATCAATGACTTTGCCGGTGAGCTCATGTTCAGCGATCCGGATCGCGTTGCCATTTACCCGTATCAATTCCTGGGTAAACCGAGAAACTAAAACATCTCGATCCTGCCCTGGAGATTCTTTCGGTAATTCTGCATGCGTTGTCTGCGGACCCGCGGCTCTCTCTCCTTGCCTGCTTGCTTGCTTTTCTTCTTGGAACTCTGCAAATCGCTCCCGAAATGGCTTCGCCGCAAATCTTGGTAAGTCCTTGCTGTATCCCCATCCGGTGAACGCGGGAAGGCGAATCCAGTTGTCGAATGGGGAAAGGAGGCGAGTGATCAGCCACGCGAGTCTCTGCAAAACGGCGAACAATCCAGGGCTGCGCGCGACGCGGCTGTAAATCAGCAGGAAAAATCGACTTAACCAGGAAAGCCCACCACCTTGTTTTTTCTCTCCATCCTCCTGATCGCCTCCACCCGCCCTCGTCCGAATCAACAACTTCGGCAAATCGATATCGACCGGACAAGCCTCCTTGCACGCGCCGCACAAAGAGGAGGCCTGCGCGAGCGGGACAAAGTCCGGGCCGAAGAATCCTGCGGAAATCACCGAGCCGATCGGGCCGGGATAAACGCTGTCGTATGCATGCCCGCCGAGTTCCCGGAAGACAGGGCAGGCGTTCAGGCACGCGCCGCACCGGATACAGTAAAGGGATTCTTTCAGGGGGGAGTTTTTGATTCGTGTGCGCCCGTTATCCAGAATGATCAGATGGCGCTGCTGGCCAGGGAACGGCGAACGGATCAATTGCGTGTACACGCTGAGCTTTTGTCCCGTTGCAGAGCGCGGCAGGAGCGAGAGCATCAGTGCGAGGTCGTCGAGGCTGCGAACGAGTCGTTCCATGCCCATGATGGCAATATGGACCGGCGGCAGGGTCGTCACCATACGGGCGTTGCCTTCGTTGCTGACAATACAAAATGAGCCTGTTTCCGCGATGCCGAAGTTCACGCCGCTGATGCCCACATCCGCGCTGAGGAATACTTCGCGCAATGCCTTGCGGGCAGTGTTTGTCAGCGTCGGAATGTCCTCCGTGTAGGGGATGCCAAGCTTCTCGTGGAATAGCTGGCCCACTTCCTGGCGGCGCAAATGCACGGCAGGGGTGATGATGTGCGTGGGTCGTTCCTTGCGGAGCTGCACGATGTACTCGCCGAGGTCCGTCTCCACGACGCGGATCCCCTGTGCTTCGAGAGCGTAGTTGAGGTTGATTTCCTCCGAGACCATGGACTTGGATTTCGCAACCAATTTCTGTCCGGGCAGACGGCCGTCTGCGCCTACGATTGATAAAACAATCCTTATCGCCTCTGCTGAGTCATTGGCGCGATGTACGACGATCCCGTTTGTTTCTGCCTTCTCGATGAATTGCTCGAGATATCCCTCCAGATGCTCGATCACCTCTGCCCGGACGGCGTGTGCTCGTTGTCTACGTTCCGGCCAGTCGGGCAGGGAGGCGAACGCGGCGGCGCGCCCCGTGATCCGGCGTTCGGCATTGGCATCCAGCGCGATCTGCAGGGTCTCGTTGGAGAGAGAGGCATGGATGCGCTTTCTGAATTCTGCCGTGCTCATGATTGAACTGGTTTCACGGCGATATACAGGCCGCGTCCATCCAAGCCTTCCCTGTCATGGGTGACCGTCAGGCCGGCAGCTTTGAATGCATCCATATATTCTTTGTGAGTGAACAGGCCCATCTCGTGGATTTCAACATGGTATTCAACCCCTCTTGACGTGCCGATCAGGTAATGGAATTCAAGGAGCGATATTTTTCTCCTTTTCCTACCATAACTCATCCGCACGATTTTTAAGTCGGGTTTATTCACCTGGGTTACCGAGACACGACCGGTAGACCACTGCTGCGTGGAAAACCAGGGTTCCACCAGCAGAACACCGCCAGGCAGTAGATGTTGAGCCATGATTTTAATCGCTTTTTTCAAGCGGGATTTCGTTTTGACATAGCCAATCGAGCTGAACAAACAGACGATCACATCGAATTGATCTCCCAGATCGAAATTTGCCATATCGCCCTGGTGGAATGGAATTCTTGGATGCTTCTTGCGAGCCACCGACAGCATATTTGGGTCAACGTCCAGGCCCTCTACCTGATAGTACTTTATGAGCAGTCCTGTGTGGGCGCCTGTCCCGCAGGCGACATCGAGGAGCCGTTTGCCTTTGGAGCGCTTGTGTTTCTGAATGATCTTATAAGCCTTCGCTACTTCGCTGGCATAATCTTTATCAATGGATGCATAGATCTCATCGTAATACTGCGCGGATGCTGAATACATGGATTTCCTCCGTCACTTATCGATGATCGAGCACCTCTGCGATATGAAGTACTCTCTGCTTTTTTTTCTGTCTATGTAATCCGCCGGCAATATGCATGAGACAGCCGGCCTCGGTCACAACCAGGGTGGGGGATTGGGTCGTTTCGAGATTATCGATCTTTCGCTTCAGCCATTCGGCCGAGAGCTCGGGGTGCTCGATCGAGAAGATTCCGCCAAAACCGCAACATTCTTCTGCGTGCGGCAATTCCACGATCTGTGCGCCGGCGACGTTCGCCAGCAGCGCGCGCGGCTGGCGGTCGATGCTCATGCCGCGCAGGGTGTGACAGGATGGATGGTAGGTGAGCACGCCATCCCAGCGTGCGCCGAGATCTGTAATGCCGAGTTTATCGACGAGGTATTCGGTAAACTCGTAGACTCTTTCCCCTAGTGCCCGCGCCCGCGGAAGCCAGACTGGATCGTCGGCCAGGAGTTCAGGGTACCCGTGTTTGAGCATGTGGGCGCAGGAACCGGATGGGGTGAGGATATCCCCCCGGGTGGCCTCGAACACGCGGATTGTGTGTTCCACAACCGGACGGGCTTCATCATGCAATCCTGCATTGAACGGCGGTTGTCCGCAGCAGGTTTGTCCCCGAGGGAAATGAACGTTCAGTCCCAGGCGGCGAAGAATGCTGACGATGGCCTCGCCCGTCTGCGGGTAGAAGGAATCGACGAGACAGGTAATGAAGAGTTGCACATCGTTCACAATTCCATTGTAATCCGGTTTCGGTATTGGAACTCCAAATCTGGAATCATGAAAGTTTGGTATGATTCCTTATTATGAATACATTCCGTACCCAATTGCCCGACGGTTTTGAGTTACCCGAACGCCTTGCCCGCCTCGGCGAGCTGGCATACAACCTGTGGTGGACCTGGCAGCCCGAAGCGCCGCGGGTTTTCGCACGGCTGGACTCCGCTTTGTGGGAGCGACTCGGCCATAACCCGATCCGGTTCCTGCGCGAGATCGATCGCTCGCGCCTGAGTCAGGGCGCCAGGGATAAGGAGTACCTGGCGCTCTTCGACCGCGTCTTTGCCGATTTCGATTCGTATATGGATCCATCCGGCACGCTTCGTCCCAATTCAGTCCAGCGATGGACAATCCAAGCGCATCCTGAACTTAACGGCCGGCCCATCGCTTATTTCTCGATGGAGTTTGGCTTGCATGAAACCCTTCCCATCTATTCGGGCGGCCTGGGTGTGCTGGCCGGCGATCATCTGAAGGAAGCGAGTGATCTTGACTTGCCCCTGACCGGTGTCGGTTTGATGTATGCACAGGGCTATTTCTCTCAGCGCATCACAGAGGACGGCTGGCAGGAAGCGCTCAACAACATGCTGGATTTCAACAACTTGCCTGCTTTGCCTGTGTTGGACGACAGCGGTGAGCGGCTGTGTGTGGACGTCGAATTCCCGGACCGGACCGTGGCCCTGGGGCTCTGGGAGATTCGGGTCGGGCGCGTTCCCCTTTACCTGCTCGATTCCAATCTGGACCCGAACACGGATTCCGATAAACAGCTTACCGCGCGTCTGTACTGGTCTGACCTCGATCGCCGCGTAATGCAGGAGCTGGTGCTGGGTGTGGGCGGGGTGCGTGCATTGCGGGCCCTGGGATACAACCCATCCGTCTGGCATATGAATGAAGGTCATGCTGCCTTCCTCACTTTGGAGCGGGCGCGTGAGCTGGTCGCGAGCGGCCATACCTTCGAAGAGGCAATGGAAAAGACCCGCGCCCAGAACGTCTTCACCACCCATACGCCGGTTGCCGCGGGGAACGATGAGTTCCCGCTCTGGCTGATCGAGAAGTATCTGGCTGCCCTCTGGCCTCAGCTTAACTTGACGCGTGACCAATTCTTCGATATCGCCCGCCATCAGAAGCCGCAGGGTGAGATGTTCAGCATGGGCATCCTTGCATTGCGGAATTCGGCGGGGCGCAACGCGGTCTCTGAACTACACGGGCACGTGGCGCGCAAGATGTGGCACTTTCTGTGGGAGGATCAGCATGTGGAGCAGGTGCCGATCACCCATATTACGAACGGCGTGCATGTTTCCAACTGGATGGCCCGCCGCCTGATCAATTTGTTCAGCGATTACCTGGGGAAAGGCTGGTATGACCATCTCGACGAGCCCGAGCTGTGGTCGAAGATTGATGAAATCCCGGATTTCGAGCTCTGGGCCGTCAGGCAACATCTCAAGCGCAAGCTGACTTTTTATATGCGCGAGCGCGTCCGGGACCGCTGGACGGTGGGCGGTTTCCATCCGGTGCAGGTCGTCTCTTCAGGTGTTTTGCTGAATCCCTATGCATTGACGATTGGTTTTGCACGCCGTTTTGCTACCTATAAGCGAGCAGGTCTGGTCCTGAGCGATGTCGAAAGAATATTGAGTATTATCAATCGCCCGAACATGCCGGTACAGATTATCTTTGCGGGGAAGGCGCATCCGGCCGATGAGCCGGGCAAGCAGTTGATCCAGCATGTTTATCGCCAGGTCAAGCGTGCGGAAACGGGCGGTCGTATCGTCTTCCTCGAAGACTACGATATCAACCTGGCGCGCTACCTCGTCCAGGGAGTCGATGTGTGGATGAACACGCCTCGCCGTCCTTTGGAAGCAAGCGGCACATCGGGAATGAAAGCTGCGCTCAACGGCGCGCTGAATTTCTCAGTGCTGGACGGCTGGTGGCGCGAAGCTTACAACGGTCACAACGGCTGGGCAATTGGCGAGGACAAGGAGTTGGAATCGCAGAGCGTCCAGGACGCACAGGATGCGGAGAGTCTGTATACCACACTGGAAGAGGAGATCATCCCCTTGTTCTACGACCGCGATCCGAACGAGATTTCTCAGGGGTGGATGGCGCGTATGCGAGAATCGATGAAGACGATCATTCCTCAATTTTCTACGCGCCGCATGGTGAAGGAATACGTAGAAAGGCTGTATGTCAAGGCCTTGCCAGTGCCGTCTGCCCAGGAAGCATCTCCGCTGGAAACAGCGGGCCCCAAACGGGCACTTCGAGAAAAAAAGAAGTAGGCGAACCTTAGAGAGCTTATGATCCCTGAAATTACCGTGAACGACCTTTCCGAAAAATTGAAGTCCGAAGACGCGTTTATCCTGCTGGATGTCCGTGAACCTATGGAATTGGACGCCGCCAAAATAACGGACAGCAGGCTTGAGGTCACTCCCCTGAGCCGCTTGGCGCGGGAAGGCACCAATGCGTTATCAGCGGCTGCCCAATCACAAGATTCGACGATCTACGTCATCTGCCATCACGGGAATCGCAGCGCGCAAGTCACGGCCTGGCTCGCCCAACAGGGTTGGACGAATGTGTACAATGTGCGCGGGGGAATCGATGAATACGCGCGACGGATCGATGGTTCCGTGGGATTTTATTAAACCCGTAGGGTCAGGCAGCTGCCTGACCCTACGGGTTTACCCCTTGAACACAAACTGCCCGTTCTTATAGAACAAATCCCCATCCACGAGGATCTCCGAATCCGTGCGCAGGTCGCAGATCATATCCCAGTGGATCGCGGACTTATTGTGCGAGCCGGTTTCCGGGTAGCCTGCGCCGAGCGCCATGTGGAACGTCCCGCCGAGCTTTTCATCGAAAAGAATGTTGCCTGTAAACCGGTCGATGTCGAAGTTCGTGCCGATCGCATATTCACCGACATGGCGCGCGCCCTCATCCGACTCGAGCATTTTGATCAGGTAGTCCTGATTCTTTTCGGCTTTGGCCTGTTCCACCCTACCGCGGTTGAAGATCAGCTCGGCTCCTTCGACGGCCACGCCACCGTAGATGGCGGGATACGTGAACTTGACCCAGCCGTTGAGCGAGTCTTCCACAGGACCGGTGAAGATCTCACCATCCGGCATGTTGTGCAAACCGATGGAGTTCATGAACTTTCGTCCCTGGACGGAGAGGGAGAGATCCACATTGGGACCCCGCATCACAACCTGACTCCTCCCAGCCAGCCAGTCGATTGCTTTTTGCTGCCCCACGGCCGTGCTCTTCCAATAGGCAATGGGCTCCTCTTCGTATGCATGCACCGCGCCGAAGACGAAATCTTCGTATTCTTCCAAGCTCATCCCCGCATCCTGGGCATAGGCATCGGTAGGGTAGAGGGTGGTCACCCACTTGAAGACACCCTCTGCGCCGCGCCGCATTTGCGATGTGGTGATGGCGCTGGTCGCCTTGGCGCGCCGCTGGGCCTTAACGGGATCGATGTTCGTCGTCGCGCGCGTATTGGTGGCTGAGTGAATGCGGATGCGGCTTTCGAATTGATCGTACGCGATTTTATAAAAAATGGGGATGAAATCTAGTTGTGTGTCCTTTGCATAGGTCAGGTAAATATCGTCCTGGACGAAAGGTACCATCCCAGGGAAACTCACCAGGGGCTGAGGATAGCCGCCCTTTTCCAGTATCTGAATGAAAAGCTCGCGCACCAGCGGCTCGGCTGCCGTCGTCCCTTCGATCAGAACACGGTCACCGGGCGCGATGCGCGCCGAATGTTCCACTAAAACTTTTGCGAATTTGACGACGCGGGGGTCAGCCACAGGAGACTCCTAAACGGGAAATGGTAGCAGCGACTTAAGTCGCCTTTGCACTTTGTGAATTATATCACCGCGAGTTCTTGGGGTATACTCGATTGGCTTCTTAGGATGAAA
>DASTFG010000390.1:0-2926 GCA_035708785.1 Anaerolineales bacterium | reverse complement strand
TACCGGGAATTTCTGAAGAGCGCATGAAGCGCGTCGAAGTGAAACCGAGCTCACGGACGAGCGTGACCGTCGTCTCGATGGTAAAGTCCGCCAGGAATTCGTCACGGCGTCCATAGAAAGATTCCAAAAGCGGGAGATACTCCTTGAAACAGGGAGACTTGCTATATGCAAAGCGCAGGGATTTGAGATGGTGTTTCGCCCACGGCCTGGACCAATCGATACGCACATCCCTGATGCACATTCCATGGGTGGCGCCCTGCGTGTGCACCGGAATCGTCAGCCATTGTTTTCCCTGATGGGTCTTGATCTGGTTCCGGTTGCGCCAGCCGTGCTTATCGTACTGCACATCGTCGTAAAAGACGAACAGGTCCGCGCGGCGGATCTGATCGAAATAGCCGCGCCAGGGAATATAGGAAGGCTGCAGGATGACGACGTTCACTTGCCCACCCTCTCATGGATCACATACGGCGGCCTGTCCATGCTGCGATCGAACATGCGCGCCAGATATTCGCCGAAAATCCCAAGCGCAAAGAGCTGCGCGCCGCTAAACAGGGAAATGATAGAAGCCAGAAATGGAAAGCCCGGCAGACTGCCGGCCGTAAAGTAAATAAAAAGCACGTAAGCAAACACGCCCAGCCCGAAGAGCGTCATGATAAACCCAATCCAGCTTGCCAGCCGCAATGGCATAGTGCTGTACCCGGTCAGGATCAGGATGGCGACCCTGACCAGCGCCGCAAAGCTGTAGTTCGAATGATTTCCCTGCTCGATATTGACAGGCACGGAGGTAAAACGAACCGTGCCCCATGAGAGCAAAACATCCAGCGTCAAAGTGGGACTTTGGAAATTTTTGAAAGAGTCGCGCAGGTCGGTCCGGAAGGCGCGGAAGGCGGAGATATTGCGGACCGAAGGAACGCCCATCACGCTGGCAAGGATCCGTTTGATATTCGCGGTCAGCAGGTTTCGGATAAAACCCTGCGGGAGCTGCTTTGGTGAACCGTAGACAACGTCATAGCCTTCCTCCAGCTTGGCAAGCAGAGCCGGGATTTCTTCAGGCGGATGCTGCAGATCCTGATCCATGGTCACAGTGACCTCATAACGGGCCTCACGGAGGCCGCACAGCGTGGCATTGTGCTGTCCATAGTTACGCCGGAGATAAATACCTCTTACCCAGCTGCACTCACGCGCCAGTCTTTCGATCACCGCCCACGAATCGTCAGGACTGCCATCATTGACCAGGATGACCTCGTATTGTTCCGCAAACTTTGGCAGCGCCTCCCGTATCCGGAGCACCAGAGGTTCGATGAACATTTCACCGCGGTACACAGGGATAACGATGGACAGGTTCATACGGAACGCAATTCTACCACCCGCCTTACAACCGGACTTCTGCGTCTTCGCTCACATCGTCACGCTGCTCCTTCGCGAGGACAAGGCCGTGCCTGTCTGCCAGGATGGACAGGGTACGCGCCACCTCAGTCGCTCTCTGCTCCGCGTTCCAGCCGAGGGCGTTGGCAAACACATCGGCCAGTTCATTGATCATTTCATGGGTGAGGCGCCCAAGCATGGCAAGCATCGATCGCCGCAACACAAAGTCATCGAGATGGATGATCTTCTCATTCTGCCCAAGGAAGATGATCTCGCGGCGCGAGTAATCCGGCAGGGAGCGGAGGATGAAATCGGTGCCGCCGTTCATGAACGTGGCAATTGTATCGGCGCGGGTGCCATAGCGCTCGAACAGGATCTTCAAGCGTTCGCGCGCAACGCCCGTCCAGGCGCAAAGGCTTTCGATCTGCCGTTTGAGCTCTGCCGGATCGCGCGGGAAGCCTCGGCCGCCTCCGATAGGCAGGGAGCGAGTAGCCTTTATGCGTTGCCGTCCGAGGTGGGCCAAGGCCTTATCCGTCGCCTGCTCGGCAAAGGCGCGGAAGGAGGTCCACTTTCCGCCGACGAGCGAATAGACCGGGAAGCCCAGCTTCGTCCAGTCTCCGCTGAGCACTTCGATGTTGTGATCGCGCGAGACCTGTGCGATGGTCTTCGCCTTGGAGCGGGGCAGCGGACGAACGCCCGAAAATTGAAAGACGATATTTTCGCGGGTCAGGCTCAGGCCGGGGAAGATCCGGCGGGTCAGGTTCAAAAAGTAATCGATCTCTTCCCCGGTACAGCGCACTTCGTCCGGATTCTCTACAGGAATATCCGAGGTGCCAATCAGGACGCGGTCATAGAGGGGGAAGATCAACACGATCCGCCCATCCTCATTCTCGAAGAAGAATTCATGGTCGCCAATCGCACTGCGCAGCTCATCATGCCTGACCACAATATGCGAGCCCTTGCTGCCGCCGATAAACCCGGTAGACAAGCCAAGCTTGCGATTAGCAAAATCGATCCACGGACCTGCTGCGTTGATCAGAAGTTTGGGGCGCACATCGTACGTTTCGTCTGTGAGCTCATCGCGCAGGAGGATCGTACCTGCGCTCCCGCCAACCATGCTCACATAATTGAGGGCATGCGCTTTCGAGTTCTCGGATTCGGCGTCCAGCACCAGCTCAACGGCGATCCGTTCGGGGTTCAGGATCGCACCATCGTAATATGTAGCAGTGTTGACGACTTTCGGATTCAGCGCACTCCACTTCGCCAGAGACCTTTTCCGAGAGAGGAACTGATGCTTCGGCACGGTGCGCTGGCGGCCCGTGTACGCATCATACATCATCAATCCGATCTTGATCACCAGGGAACCGCGCTCCGAGGGCTTATCCAACAAGCCCAGAAATTTGAGCGGGGCATTGAGCAGGCCAGAGAACCGCTTGAAAATGGGGATCGTGGTCGGGAGAGGCTTGACCAGATGAGGCGCGTTCAACAAGAGACGATTTCGTTCACGCACGGCTTCGCGCACCAAACGGAATTCCCCGTTCTCGAGATAGCGAATGCCGCC
>DASTFG010000389.1:0-13285 GCA_035708785.1 Anaerolineales bacterium | reverse complement strand
GGCCTTTGGCCCGCATATTTGCCGGCCAGCGCTTCCGTCTGACGGACGCTCAGGTCGAGGTTGATCACTTTTTTCAGGAGCTCTTCCTGCTGTCCTGCAGAGGGCAGCCGCAGCATCGCACGGGCATGGCCCTCCGTGATCTTTCCATCCACCAGCGCCTGTTTGACCGCGGCAGACGCGTCCAGCAGACGGATGGTGTTGGTGATGGCGACGCGGCTCTTTCCGACGCGCTCTGCGATGGCATCGTGGGACAGCTTGAATTCCTTGGCCAGATGCTGGTATGCTTCCGCTTCTTCGATCGGGTTCAGGTCCGCCCGCTGGACGTTTTCGATCAATGCCAGCTCGAGCAACTGCTGGTCGGTCGCGTGCCGGATGACCACCGGGACCGTTTTCAAACCCGCCCTGCGGGAGGCCTGCAGACGGCGTTCGCCTGCAATGAGAATATAGGCTCCATTTTTGCCGGGGGAAACAACCAGCGGCTGGATCACCCCATGCTCGCGGATGGAGGCAGCCAGATTCTCCAATTCCTCGAGATCGAATTTTTCGCGCGGCTGGCGCGGGTTGCGCTGGATTAGGTCGATGGGAACCTGGATAGCACCGTTCCTCTCACCGCCGGGCTTCCCCTGGCCGGTGGGGATGAGGGCATCGAGTCCTTTACCGAGGCCGGAACGTTTGGACATGAACACTCCTTGCAATTCGACGGATCATTGTGCCGGGACCCCGTCCCCCTCGAGCAATTCTTTTGCCAGCGCTGCATATGCACTCGCGCCACCGGAGGTGGGTGAGTACGCCGAGATCGGAAGCCCGTAAGAGGGCGCCTCCGCAAGCCGGATGCTGCGCGGGACGATGCTTTTGAAGACTTGTCCGGGGAAATGATTGTTTACCTCTCTGACCACATCGGAAGAGAGCCTGGTGCGCGGGTCGAACATCGTCAGGATCACGCCGCGCACGCGCAAGCCCGGGAAGAGCGCCGACTGGACCCGCTCGATCGTCTGGGTCAACTGCCCGAGCCCCTCCAGGGCGAGATATTCACATTGGACGGGAACCAGCACCCCATCCCGCGCGGCGACGAGCCCGTTGACGGTCAGAATCCCGAGGGAGGGCGGGCAGTCAACCAGGATGTAATCATATTTCCCGTCGACCGATTCGAGCGCCCGCCTCAGGCGGAACTCGCGGGCCGACTCCTCCACGAGCTCGACCTCCGCCCCGGCCAGCGCGGGGGAGGAGGGCAGCAGTGCCAGCCGGAGCCGTTCATTGAAGAGAATAGACGTAACGGGAATATCGCCATCGAGCAGGGCATTATATGTGCTCCCCTGTACGGCGCGCTTATCCACGCCGAGGCTGGAAGTCGCATTCGCCTGTGGATCCAGGTCGATGACCAGCACGCGCTGGCCCATCTGCGCGAGATACGCGCCGAGGTTGACGGCAGTTGTGGTCTTCCCCACTCCCCCCTTTTGGTTCGCAAGCGTATAGATGCGGGTCACGAAAGGCCCTTCATGGTTACAGGTAGATTTCCTGGATAAAAGCCTGCTTTGGACGATCGCGGTCCACGAGTACAATCACCTTCTGTCCAACCCTGAGCTGCCGGGTGCGGCTGTTCCTGTTGATCGCGTTGCTGCTCAATTGCTTTTCGCCCTGAAAGGTATATGAGTATTCCACACGGCCGCGCCCGCGAAAGAAACCGATCCCGGTGATAACGCCCGTGGTCTGCACGCCGTCTGCAAAGGTGGAGGCGATCGTTCGGTATCGCCGCACCAGGACTGGGATGCCGACAATCGTGACAGCGGCCGCCAGGGGCAGGAATAACCGCAGTGCATCATTTCCGGCAAAAAAGAAGTACAGGCTAAAGACTCCAAAAACGGCTGGAAACAGAACCGACAGGTACGAAGGATAATCAGTGGAGATCACGCGGAACAGGGATGGACTCCGACCTTGCACTGTTTGCTCCTTATTGCAGGACTTCCATGGTGCTCTCGCGAATCTCGTGTTCTGTGGGGATGCCATCCAAACCTACGCGTGTCACCGTATGAGATGCGAGCACAGTTGCAAAGCGCGCGGCCTCCCAGGGATCGTTGGTGCGGAGCAGCCGGGAAAAGAACGCGGCCGCAAAGACGTCGCCTGCGCCGGTCGCGTCCACCTCCGTGACCTGCAAGGCACGGAACCGGCGGCGGTCGCCGTGCCAGTAGAGAACCGAGCCAGCCGCCGCTTCGGTGACTACCAGCATGCGTGTTTGATGCGCCCAGTTCTCGATCAGTTCGTCATCTCCTCCCACGTCTTCACGGCTCATCACAACTGCACTCGCCTGCCTGAGCGCAGCCTCCACATTGGGCCAGGGACGAGTCGATACACGGCATTCAGAATCCCATTGGCGCATCCAGCCCTGCGGGGTGAGTCCCACGATTGTGGGAGAAAACCCTTCCGGCAGGACGGAATCCACCTCGTCGGCAATCGGGGCCAGATGAATGATGGGTGCCCGCCGCCAGGGTTCAGGAACACGGGCAAGATCGATCCGCGTGGCCTGCCCGCGCACATACTGTATCCGCCCATGTTCTGTGTAAATATTTTCAAATGTTGTGCTCTGCGGGGATTCGATCGAGATCACTGAAATGCCTCTCAAAGGTTCGAGCGAGGTCTCGGGGCCGGAAGCAGTGAACACCCCCACGCGCATTCCCAGCGCACGCGCGGTCAGGGCAGCATAGGAAACCGTCCCACCCAGACGCGGACCCTGTGGAGTCAGGTCATGCGCGACATGACCGATCACAAGATAATCCACGGGTTCAGGGATAACGAGACTGGACATGGACGAATTATACCGTGAGACAAAAAATTCCCGGGCAGCCTGCAATAACCCGGGAGTGAGAACCAGATTTCCCTCTTATAACGCTGTGCCGATATTCTTCAATACTTTTGTTGCCAGATTTAAGGCCTCTTGTGCTTCACCCTTGCTGGGCATTCCCTCTTCCAAAGAACCCGGCAGCGCATCGGGGTAACGCGTAGGGATGTAGAACCTATCAAGAAGCAAGATCTCCTCTGCCATACCCGCAAGCGCCTCGGCCGGAATTAACGTCAATAAATCTGCCATGCTGTGAGTACGTGGGATCTTTTGCCTTTTTCGGCTAACCAACCCTTCAAAACTTTCTCAACACACTGTTCGGAATGAAAACAAACCTGATTGTACAACCCTTCTCCCATAGCTAATTCCGCAATACGAAGGTCCTGTTTTGCAAATTCGAGCCAACGGTCAGCCGCGCGCATATAGAACTGTCCCCTTATCCAGGATTTCGTCGCGAAAAAAACGTCGCTCCCGAGAGAGTCTAGAAAACTCCTCGGGTGTGTAAATTAATAAATCCACACCCACCTTAGGATGGATCAATTTCAGAGCCTGTTTAATACGTTGATAAAAAGGCAACTGAGTTTGCTGGATAATGACCAAATCGATATCCGACCATTCGCCTAATCGCTTATCCATCAAAGAGCCGAACAACAAGATTTGTTCAGGTTTTAAATGTTCAACCAGAATTGGCAGCCAACGATCCAACTCAGCCTGGAGGGCCTGCTGGCGATTTATAGATACGGAGTCTAGTGATCGGCTTTTCGTTTTCGGCTTATTCTGCATTTTCATCCTGTAATAATATTACTCTAAGCAAAATGAGGCGGATTAGCAACACCGCATATGCGCTCGGTGCAGGTGTTCGCCCCACCGTTTATCCATTTTTCGGCACAATTGTGACCTTGCGATGCGGCTCCTCGCCGGTGCTCTCCGTCATCACATCCGGGTGATCGCGTAAGGCGATGTGAATAATGCGCCGTTCCGCAGAGGGCATCGGTTCGAGAGTCTGGCGCCGCCCAGTTTTGGTGACCTGTTCCGCCGTGCGCTTTGCCATCTGGATCAATTGCTTCTCGCGCCGGTCGCGGTACCCCTCCACATCGATGATGAGCTGGACCCAGTCCTGCACTTCCTTGCCGACGATGAGCGAGGCGATATATTGAAAGGCGTTCAGCGTTTCCGAGCGGCGCCCGATCAATATGCTCAGGTCGTTGCCGCGGATATCCACATGGACAGTGCGCCGGCCCTCCCTGTCTCTTTCTCCATAATGGGCTGAAACCTGTGCTTCCAGGTTCAGCAAGTGCAGCAGCTTCGAGATGACCGCTTCGGAACGGTCGAGCAGCGGATCGGATTCAGGGGCCGACTCGGATTCTTTAACGGGTTCCGCCTCCGCTTCCGTCTTCGACACTGACTCCGGCTTCACTTCCCGAACGGGTTCGGCACCCACGCTCTGCGTGGGATTGACCGTCAAGCGAACGCGCACCTGGTGCTTTCCAAATCCGAAGAAACCCTTGTTCCCCGCATCCAGCACTTCAACACTGACCGCATCTGCCGTCAGACCGAGCTCGGCCAGGCCCTGTGCAATGGCCTCTTCCACGGTGGGTGCGATGATTTCCAATGTAGTTCTTTCGTTCATACCCGCCTCCTCGTTTTACTTTTTCTGGCTCTGGCTTCTCAGACTGGCCGGCAAAAGGCTGCTCCAGTTTGCCTTGCCCTGCATGGCATATTGGACGATCCCCAGAACATTGCTCGTAATAAAGTAGACCGACAGGCCCGAGGCAAACGTGATGGAGAAGTAGCCGAGCAGCAGGGGCATGTAAATGCTCATCATCTTGCCCATGGCTGCGCTTTGATCATTGGGATTGGCGGTGGCCGGCAGCGTCAGCTTCGACTGAACATAGGTGGTAATGGCGACGATCAATGCCAGCGTGGGGAACGCAAAGCCGAAGATCGGGATCGATTCGGGATGCCCCAGATCCATCCATAAGAACTTGCTGTTGAGGGGAATCAGATCGGCAACATCCAGGAACGGAAAGATGATGCTGCGTGAGAGCTTCAGCAGGTCCAGCGGTGAGGACCCGAGTGCACGTGTGATACTCTGGTACAACGCGATGATGATCGGGAATTGGATCAGGGTCGGCAAACAGGAGCTGAATGGATTGATCTTCCTCTCGCGGTAAATGCGCATCTGTTCCTGCGCCAGCTTCTCGCGGTCCTTGGCATATTTCTTTTGAATGGCCTGCCATTCCTTATCGTTCTGCAGTTGCTGCATAGCAGCCGCGCTCTTCATCTGCTGCGCGTTGAGCGGCCAGGTGACAATGCGGATCAGGATGGTAAACAGGATGATCGCAATGCCGAAATTGTTCCCGACAAGGTCATAGATCCATATCAGCACATTGACAAAAATGGAGACAAAATAATCCCACATGGTTCCTCTAATTTCCTTCCGTAAAAGTCCAGACCTGCCGGCCGTTCTGGTCGAGCGCGGCCAGGTGGAACTCGGCTTCCAGCGGAGCGATCAGGATCAGATCTCCGGCTGCGACCGGTGTGGTGTAGATCTTGCCGCCCACTGCCTGCGACCAGAGCATCTCGCCGGCGCGATCGAAGGCAAATACGGAACCCGACTCTGTCGCAACCAGAACATACTCGTCCAGGATCAGCGGGTTGGCAGTAATCGGGCCATCCGGCTGGACGGGCGGCCAGTCCAAGCTGCCTGATGCCGTATTGAATGCATAGAACCAGCCGTTCAGGTCGCCGAAGTACAGTGTATCACCGTCCAGAACGGGTGTGCTCCAGATCCAGTTTTCAGCTTCGAGGACCGGTTCGCGCCTGCCACTTGCCGGATCGATCTTTTCGAGTCTGGATGCAAAAGAGCCCACGTACAGCATGCCGTCCGGCCCAAGCACAGCAGAACCGGCGACAGCGCCTTCCGTAGCATCGTTCCAGAGCACTTCATGGGTCTCAATATCCACCGCGATCACGCTGTGGTCAAGCGCCGTAATAAAAACGCGCTCACCATCTGTGGTCGGCTGCGCCCAGAGCCGGCCGTCCACACGGATGGCTTCGACCGCCTGCTTGGTGGATTGCCCATCCTGCAAATCCAGGATGTACAGGTAACCATCTGAATTCACGGCAAACAACTTATCATCCACGACGAGGGGAGGCGCCACCCATTGATCGTCGGCCCCCTCGAAGGTCCATACCACGGCAGGGGAGCTGGTATTGTTCTCATTCCGGTTAATGTCATTCGAATCGAGTGCGATCAGGATATTATCGGTCCCCGCACTGCCCACGATAACGAGACCATCCGGCGTAACAACGGGTGTGGAGTAGAAAATGAATCCTCTCTCGTTCTCTGCTGGATAGCGCCAGACCTCCCTGCCATCGGCCAGATCGATGCCCAGCACGGATGGACCGTCGGCCAGATAGGCCATATCCTCATCGGCAGCCAGTCCGGGCCAGGTGGCGCCGCGCACAGGTCCGCCTGCACATCCGCTTAGAAGGGCGGCTGCGAGCAGGATCATGGTGACAAACAAAACTTTCCTTCTCATTGAAAAGCGATGCTCCTATGGAACGGGGTCGTAGCCCCCGGGATTGAACGGGTTGCATCTCAGCACGCGCCAGCCTGCCATCAGCGAGCCTTTGAGCGCGCCGTACTTGTACACTGCCTGGTATCCATAATGGGAACAGGAGGGATAGAAGCGGCAGGTGTTCTCCGGCAGGCCGCGCGAGATGGTCATCTGATAAAGGCGAATGAGCGCGAGCACAAGCATACGCGGCCAATTGCCGGGCGTGCGCGGAAGGTCCCGCAGACGCGGTTCGTTGGGGTAATCGTGTGATGGATGAATTTCAGGTTTCATGCGCGGGAGTCAGGATCTGAGCACGCTGCAGGAGGCTGAGCAGGGCCCGGCGGGTATCCTCCAGCGTCGCGGAGGTCAGTCCGGGGCGGGCGATCAGGATCAAGTCCAGGCCCGGGACGATATTCGGGATGAGAGTCCGCATCGCCTCCCGGAGGAGACGTTTGGCACGGTTCCGGTAAACAGCTGTCCCTGCACTGCGCCCCGCTGCCACGCCCACCCGGACGCGGGGCTGCTCACTCTTCTGCACAATCAACACAACAAGCGGGTGGGCATAGGACTTGCCGGAACGCCGCACCCGCTTGAAGTCTTCGGACCGGGTCAGACGGAACTTTCTCTGCACCCGTTATCTCGAACCCACTCGAATGGAATTACCGCCTACCAGCGGACCTTCTTGACGTGCTTGTTGGCAGTCTTCGCCAGCTGCTGGCGGCCGCGCAGCCGGCGGCGCTTGAGAACTGCGCGCCCATCTGCCGTGGACATGCGCTTGCGGAAACCATGCACGCGCACGCGGCGGCGGATTTTTGGTTGGTACGTACGTTTAGGCATTCTTCGTTCCTCACTTTGAAAGTACTGCTGCTTGTATTAATTTCTAAACTTGAACTGGCCTTTTATTTTGCGAGCGGGAAAGCCCCGGTTTAGAGATTCGCAGTACTTATAAATCGTAGTTGTCGTTCCAAAACCGACAGGCTATTATACCGTACTGGTTTCGATTCGGTCAATTTAGATTCATTCCTTCTTCTTTCCATCCCGGGTGGGATAGACGGGAAAGGCGAGCAGGTCGGCCAGCCTTTGCGCGCCCTCCGGGCTGGCCACCGCGATGATCTCATCGTCCTCCTGCAGGGTGCTGTCGCCGCGCGGCAGGGTCATTTCCCCGTCCCGGATGATGGCGGCGATCACACAGTGCCGGGCCAGGTCCATGTCCTTGAGCGGAATGCCGATAACCTTGGCTCCGGCGGGAACCTTCTCCTCGACCACTGAATAATGTCCGCGGCGGATCTTGAACAATGTCATCATGTCGCCCAATGACATTTCCTCCTCGATGAGATGGGCCAGCACATCGGCCGCGTTCACCGATTCATCCACATGGAACTTTTCATTGAAGAGCCAGGCATTGTTGGGATTGTTCACACGCGCGATCGTGCGTGGTACATCGAACATGGTCTTGCCCAGGAAGCAGATGGCCAGGTTCACCGAATCATTGGCTGTCACCGCCGCCACCGCATGCACTTCACGAATACCCGCCGCCTCCAAAACATTGGGGTCGGCCGGGTTGCCTTCATAGATGACCTCAGTGGGCAATTCCTGGTGTAAGCGCGCCAGCAGCTCACGGCGGTGCTCGACCAGACGAACCTTGTAGTTCTGGTTATTCAGCAGATTGGCAAGGCGCGCCCCCGTGCGCCCCCCGCCGGCAATCAGGACAAACATATTATGCCTCCGCCTTTTTGAATAATCGAGTGGTGAGGGCGCCAATTCCCTCGAACGTGGAACTGACATTCAGCAGATCCCCGGTTTGCAGTGTCATCTCCGCCTTTGGCAGGAAGGATCGGCCCGCTCTCGACAATGCGACCGGGTAACACTGCTCGACCGGGTCCACCAAATCGCCCAAGGTGCGCCCGTCCCATTCCTCCGGGATCTTCAACTCGTACACTTCCACTTCGCCGTTCCCCGCCGAATAGACCATTCTCTGCAGAGGCGTGATAAGCAAATCCTCCACGCGCTGCGCTCCCCAGTAGGTGGAGCTGACGATCTGCAGGCGGAACGCCTCGAGCAGGGAGCGCAGATTGGGGTCATAATTGCGTGCCACGACAACAGGGACATTGAAGAATTCGCGCGCCGCATACGCCACGACCGCGTTCAGGGTATCCGAGTTTGTGACCGCCGCCAGCCCGTCGGCTTCGCGGATGCCGGCACGCTCGAGCACACTCTCCGCCAGCCCTTCGCCCTCCAGGGTCCGCCCGCGAAAATCGGGAGGCAGGCGGTTGAAGGCTTCTTTGTCGCTGTCTACGACAACGATCTGGTGCCCGTTCTTGAACAGGCGATAACACAACTCTGCGCCGACTCGGCCGCAGCCAACAATAATAAAATTCATAGGCTTACTCCTTTTTTTCATCACGGACATGATAAGGCACATCCGTGACCACAACGCCGGGCTTCGATAATAATTCCTGGCGCAGGTAATCTGCCGTGCGCATATGCAAGGACTGGTGCCAGCGTTTCGAGGGAATGAATTGTGGGACAACGACGGTGATGGTCTCATTCGGCTGGCGGTGATCCACGATGTCCTCGATATACTCAAGCAGCGGCTCGATGAACAGGCGGAAGGGCGAGTCGAGAATGACCAGGCGCGTCCCCTCGCCCCATGTCTTCCACTTCTTCTGGACTTTCGCCGTTTCCTCCGGGTCGATCGAAACGTGGATTGCGGTCACGTCGTCTGAAAGCAGTTTTGCATAATGCAGAGCCTCCAGGACTCCCTGGTGAATCCCGCTCACGGGCAGGATGACGCGATGGCGTGTCCGGCGTGCCGGTAGACCGCTGAACTTTTGCAGTGTCAAGTGCGCCGCAAGGTCTTTGTAGTGATGGTGGATGGTAAAGAAGATCCTGACGAGGAAGGGAATAATGATGAGCACGATCCAGGCGCCTTCGCGGAACTTGGTCACGGCGAATATCATCATAACGATTGCGGTACATACAGCCCCAAACCCGTTGACGAGCATCTTGAAGCGCCAGTTCTTATCATAGCGCAATACAGAACCCGGCTCGACAATCTCCTCGCCCTCCTTCAATTGCCCGATCTTCCACCACCGCCTGGCCATGCCGGTCTGCGAGAGCGTGAAGGAAAGAAATACGCCAATGGCATAGAGCGGGATCAGAAGGCTGACACTGGCATTGAAGATAAAAATCAAGATCGATGCAATCACCGAGAGCGTGATAATCCCGTTGGAATACACCAGGCGGCTGCCGCGAAAGGTCAGCTGGCGCGGAAGAAATCCGTCTTTGGCAGCCAGAGCGCTCAGGCGGGGGAAATCAGCAAAGGCCGTGTTCGCCGCCATAATGAGGATGACTGTGGTCGCGGTAATCACCATCAGGTACGGAATGCCCCGTCCCTCGAAGATCGTTCGTCCCAGTTGGGAGATCACCGTCTCGGTCTCGGAGGGGATGGCGCCGATATGCGTGGAAAGGAAGGAAATGCCCAGGAACAGCGAGGCTAAGATCCCGGCCATCCAGAGCAATGTGACGCCGGCGTTATGACTGCGCGGCTCCTTGAAAGCGGTGATCCCGTTGGAGATCGCTTCGATCCCGGTCAGCGCGGCGGTGCCGCTCGAGAAGGCGTGCAGGAGGAGGAACGGGGTAATCGCCGTCAGGACGGGCTCGATCTCGAGGTGGGGTGGATCGATCACAACGCCTAGGGTCCCGGTCGCGTAGCGCACAATCCCCATACCGACCGTCACGAGCATCATCACAACGAAAAAATACGTCGGTATGGAAAACGCAATCCCCGATTCCTTGACCCCGCGCAAGTTGATCAACATGATGATAAATATCGCCGCCACCGCGATCCACACCCGGTAAGGGAAGAACTGCGGATAGGCCGAAACGATCTGGGCAACGCCCGCCGAGATGGAGACAGCCACTGTCAGGATATAGTCGGTCAGAAGCGCCGCACCGGCGACCTGTGCAGGCAGCTCCCCGAGATTATCGCGGGAGACAATATAGGCGCCGCCTCCGCCGGGATAGGCATGGATCGTCTGCTCATAGGAAAAGGTCACAATCGTCATCAAGACCACGATGGCAATCGAGATGGGAAAGACATAGCCGAAGGCAATCGTCCCGGCAGCCGCCAGGATGACCATGATCTCCTGCGTGGCATACGCGGTGGACGAGAGCGCATCGGAGGCAAAGACGGCCAGGCCGACGGCTTTGCCAATCGTCTGGTGAGGAGCATCGGCGGTTTGCAGAGGCCGCCCGATGAGCCAGTGGCTGAGCGAGCGCGGCGGCGTGTAATCGCTCTCCCGCTGCATGATCTCGGTTTGGTCGTTTTCGGGGTTTAACATGTAAATCTTATCGTACCGACAAAAAGATACCCCCGCGCGAAGCGAGGAGCGAGATGATTATAGTCCAAATTGATGGAATTGGCGTGTGCTATGGGGTCTGATAAGGAACTTCTGTGATCACAACGCCGGGCGTCGCGAGCAGCTCACGGCGCAGCATTTCGGCTGTCTGCATATGCAGGAACTTATGGGCTCTTCGCTGCGGGACAAAATGCGGCACGACGATCGTGATGGTCTCGTTGGCCTGGCGGGTGGCAAGGATTTCATCGATGTAACCAAGCAGCGGTTCCAGGAAGAGCCGGTACGGAGAATCCACGATGACAAGCCGGTTCCCGCGGCCCCAGCGCTCCCACTTCCGGCGGACTCTTTCCGTGTCTTCCGGGTCCATCGAAATATGGACGGCCGTGATATCCTCAGACAACATACGCGCATAGCGCAGGGCGGCCAGCGTGCCCTGATGCACATTACTGATCGGGACAATGACCCGGTGGCGCACATTATAGGGAGGCGGCTCGCCATATTTTTCAAGAGAAAGGCGGGTTGCCAGGCGGGAATAATGCCGGTGGATCCAGAGGAAGATCCCGATCAGAACCGGCGTGAGAATCAACACGATCCAGGCGCCATCCCTGAACTTGGTGACGGCAAACACGAGCATGACCACGGCCGTACAGAATGCGCCGAACCCGTTACTAATCATCTTGACGAACCAGCCCTTTTCATAGCGCAAATTATGGGGACGGAGGCGCAACGTGTCTTCCGGCTTGAGCTGGCCCGCGCGCCACCACCGCCGCGCCATGCCTGCCTGGGCGAGTGTGAACGACAGGAACACGCCGATCGCATAGAGCGGGATCAACCGGGAGACGCTGGCCTGGAAGGCAATGATCAACAGGGAAGCCAGCGCCCCTAAAGATACAATGCCATAGGAATAGACGAGGCGGCTGCCGCGATAGGTCAGCTGGCGCGGCACGAACCCGTCCTTGGCGAGCAGTGCGCTCAAACGCGGGAAGCCCGCAAAGGCAGTGTTTGCAGCCAGGATCAAAATGACAGTCGTCCCGATGATGACAAGCAGATAGAACAGACCCTGCCCGTCGAAGACGGTCCGAGCCAGTTGTGAGATGACCGTCTCGGCCTCGGAGGGGACCGCATGGATCTCCCGGGCCAGGAAAGAAATCCCCAGGAACAACAGCCCAAGGATGAACGCCATCCAGATCAGGGTGACGCCGGCGTTGCGGCTGCGCGGCTCCTTAAAGGCGGTAATGCCGTTGGAGATCGCCTCCACACCGGTGAGGGCGGCCGTGCCGCTGGAGAAGGCATGCAGGAGCAGAAACAGGCTGATCCCCGAGACGGCCTCCCCGAAGTGCTCGATCTCAGGCGGGTCTACCACGTCTCCCAGCGAACCGGTAAACATACGAAATAACCCCGTACCGAGTGTCAGGATCATGATGGTAATGAAGAAGTAACTCGGGATGGCGAAGGCTGCACCCGACTCCCTCACGCCGCGCAGGTTGACCAGCGTAATGAACATCACACAGCCCACCGCGATCGGAACACGGTAATCGAACAGCTGTGGGTAGGCCGAGACGATCTGCGCCACCCCCGAGGAAATGGAGACCGAGACGGTCAGGATGTAATCCGTCAGCAGGGCAGCAGCGGCAACCAGTGCAGGGAACTTGCCCAGGTTGTCGGAGGCAACGATGTACGCGCCGCCTCCATCCGGGTAGGCATGGATGATCTGCTCGTAGGAGATGACGACAATGGCAAGCAGGCCGACGATGACAATGGCAATCGGGAAGACGTACCCGAAGGCGATCGTCCCCGCCGCGGCCAGGATGACGAGGATTTCCTGGGTGGCATAGGCCGTGGACGAGAGCGCATCGGAGGCGAAGACGGCCAGGCCGACGGCCTTGCCGATCGTCTGGTGCGGCGCATCCGCCGTCTGGAGCGGACGGCCGATCAGGTAGTGGCTGATGTTGCGAGGGGGTTTGGACTCGGTGGTACGGTGTATAAGGGAAGTATCTTGACTATCCTTGGGATCAATCATGTCAGCATAATACCGGCCCTCGAGCGTACATGAGGGTTCTGTATTATATACTGAATTTATTCAATCTCCCCAGGTGTTCAATTTGTTCTTATGACCTTCTCAAATTGATGTCAACAAGAGTTTCGAACCGCAAAGGCCGCTAAGATCGCTAAAAAAATAAAACAACGTTGCGGGCTTAGCGGTTTCATGTTGCCAAATCAGAAGTACGAGGCGGCTTTGAGAAAACTTTCTATCTTCATGGTTGCTTCTGGAAGGGTTCTAGAACGGTTCGGGAGCGGTTTGAAAGCGGCTCGAGAACGGTCCGGTCACCCTCTACTCATCGTGTTCTGTTCTGGTCATTTCTTGTGAGTAAGTGATCTCAAATGCGTTTTAACATACCAGTTCCCGGCATTGGTCTGCTCTCCCTCAGATGATGCTGGTTGGAGTGTCGCATGGAAAGCTGGCAGGCTCAAACCTGGCTAACGACCAGAATCGCTCTGCTTGGCGAAGATCTTTGCCGTCCGGCGGA
>DASTFG010000388.1:0-6354 GCA_035708785.1 Anaerolineales bacterium | reverse complement strand
GTCCTTCCACAACCGGTACGGGACTGGACGGAAGGCGCAGGCTTCAATATCGCGTACCTGGCGTTCTTTGCCTGTACGACGATTACACTCTGGAATGGATAGCTCATGGAACAGACACTCACCATCTCGATTCAGGATTACCTGAAGAACATTTACGAACTGACTGAGAACGGCGAGGCGGCAAGCACCAATGCGCTTGCCAGGAAGCTGAACATCAAAGCCGCTTCTGTTACAGGCATGGTACAGAAACTTGCCTCGGCTGAGCCCGCACTCGTAGAGTACCATAAACATCAGGGTGTAACTCTCACGAAGGAAGGCAAAAGGGCCGCCCTTGAGGTCATCCGCCATCATCGGTTGCTGGAGGCCTGGCTTGTCCAGACCCTGGGTTATTCCTGGGATGAAGTTCATGAGGAAGCTGAAAGGCTCGAGCATGCAATCTCAGAGGATTTCGAGAGCCGCATCGCCGCCGCGCTGGGACATCCCGTCCGCGACCCGCACGGCGAGCTGATCCCGACCGCGGAACTGGAAATGCCAGTTGACGCCTCAACGCCGCTTTCCTCACTCCGTCCGAAACAAATCGCGACCGTTCAGTCCGTGAAAGCCGCAGATACGGACCTGCTCCGTTATCTCGAAGAACTGGGGCTGGTTCCGGGTGCGCAGATTCAGGTCAAGGACTATTCACCGTTCGATCATAATTTGACCATTAAAGTCGGACGCAAGTCTGTTGTGCTCGGACTGAATATTACGAACAAAATTTACGTGGAAGAAAGCTAGCAGGCAATGGAAAACGAAACGATTTTTAGAATCGCTTTACCGGTCTTGATCCTGGCATTTATGTCACACCGAGGCTATTACGTCCGGAAGCACGGCAGGGAGGAAAACACACTCAAACAGCGCGAGGCAGGATTGGCGTCGAGGCTGGCAGGGATTCTCGGCTTCGCCGGATTCATCGCCGTAATTGCTTACATGCTCCGTCCCGACTGGCTCACCTGGGCTGCTCTGCCGCTTCCGCTCTGGCTGCGATGGACGGGCGTGGGAGTCGCCCTGCTTGGCTTTGTGCTGCTTCAATGGGCACAAAACACGCTTGGCAAGAACTGGAGCGACACGCCGCGCATGATCGAGGAGCAGGTTCTTATCACCAATGGGCCGTATCGATTCGTCAGGCATCCTATCTATAGCGCCTTCCTGCTGATTCTGGGTTCGAGCCTTTTGATCTCAGCCAACTGGCTGATCGGACTTGCCTGGATCGGGATGACAGTCCTTGAGGTTACTTCGCGCATCGGCTTCGAGGAAGCGCTCATGCTCGAATATTTTGGCGATCAATACCGGGAGTACATGAAACAAACGGGGCGATTATTTCCATCCGTGCGGCAGTCAACGTCTCTGGTAGCGGGCACACAACCTAAAACAAAATAACCCTCCAATAAATAAGGAAATGAACAATGAACGAAAACCTCTTTCGCTTATTAGCTGCCATCATCCTTTTCACCGGGATTGGCATTTCATCCTACTTTCGCCGGAAGGCCGATCGCGAGACCGGAGAAACGATCCCGCGCCAGGTGGACGGCACCCCGATGATGACGGTTATCAGGCTCGGTGGACTCGTTCTCTGGCTCAGTCCGCTGGTTTACCTGATCAACCCAGCCTGGATGGCCTGGTCCAAGGTTGGCTTGCCGGAGTTGGTACGCTGGCTCGGCGTCGGGATCGGAATTCTTTGCACCCTGGGAACCTATTGGCTGTTCAGCAGCATCGGCAGCGGCATCTCTCCCACCAGCGCGACCCGCAGGGAACACAAACTTGTCACCAGCGGACCCTATCGCTGGGTGCGACATCCGCTTTATACGGTTGGGTCCTCGATGTTTGTCGCTTTTGGCATGATGGCCGATAACTGGTTTATCGCACTGCTTGGGATTCTGGCATTCATCGCGATGGCCATCCGCACGCCCCGGGAAGAAGCAAACCTCATCGATAAATTCGGCGATGATTACCGCGATTATATGAAACGAACAGGCAGATTCTTGCCGAAGCTCTAAGAACCCACAATCTACTCGAATGAAACTGTATTTTAAACAGAGGAAAAAGATGAAAAGGATAGCTGTAGCAGTACTACTCATCACAGTCTTATTGAGCGCTTGTGCCGGTGGCAGTGATGCTCCCGATGGTCCCATTTCAGACCGCAAGCTCAATATTGTCACCACAACGGGGATGATCGCGGATATTGTCAAGAACGTGGGCGGCGACCGCGTCCAGGTGACCGGCCTCATGGGTCCCGGCGTAGACCCGCACCTCTATAAAGCCAGTGAAGGCGATGTGCAGTTACTGCAGGAAGCCGATGTCATCTTCTATAACGGCTTACACCTCGAAGCCCAGATGGGTGGAGTGCTCGAGAGGCTGAATGACTTTGGCATCAGAACCGTGGCGGTCACCGATAAAGTCGACCGCTCCCTGCTGCAGGCTCCGCCCGAATTTCAGGGCAGCTACGATCCGCACATCTGGTTCGATGTCACGCTTTGGATGAGCGCAGCCGAACAGGTGCGGGAAACGCTCATCGAGGTGGATCCGGACAGCAGTTCCACGTACGAGGCGAATGCGGAAGCCTACCTCAACGAGCTGGAAGAACTGCATCAGTATGTTCTCGACCAGGCCAATACCATTCCGGCCGAGCAGCGCATCTTGATCACCGCGCACGATGCGTTCAATTATTTCGGCCGCGCCTACGGCTTCGAAGTCCGCGGTCTGCAGGGCATCAGCACGGAGGCGCAGGCAGGCACAGCCGATGTGCAGGCGTTGGCGAATTTTATCGTCGAAAGGCAGGTCCCTGCAATTTTTGTGGAGTCGTCCGTGCCGCAGAGAAATATCGAAGCCGTGCAAGCCGCCGTGCAGGCACAGGGCTTTGATGTGAGCATCGGCGGCTCCCTGTTCTCCGATGCAATGGGAAGCGAAGGCACGCCCGAAGGGACGTATGTCGGGATGGTCAGGCATAACATCGACACGATCGTCGATGCCCTGGCGGGAGACTGATATGGCCGAAAAAGCAATCGAAGTGACCGATCTTACGATCGCTTACAAAGACAAACCTGTGCTCTGGGATGTGGACATGGATGTGCCCGCGGGTACCCTGATGGCCATTGTGGGTCCAAACGGCGCGGGCAAAACGACGCTCATCAAGGCCATCCTGGGGCTGGTGAAAGCTGCCGCGGGGCAGGTGCTGGTCTATGGCAAATCTTATGCCGAACAGCGCCACCTGGTTGGCTATGTGCCACAACGCGGCAGTGTGGACTGGGATTTCCCCACCAGCGTCTTGGACGTGGTCATGATGGGTCGCTATGGAGCCCTCGGCTGGCTCAAGAGACCGGGTGCCACGGAAAGGGCCGCAGCCCTGGATGCACTCGACAAAGTTGGGATGAAGCCGTTTGCGGAAAGGCAGATCAGCCAGCTCTCGGGCGGGCAGCAGCAGCGCGTATTCCTGGCGCGTGCGTTGGTCCAGGATGCGCAACTGTACTTCATGGACGAGCCTTTCCAGGGTGTGGATGCTACGACCGAACGCGCCATCGTAACATTGCTACAGGAGCTACGCTCGGCCGGGAAGACCGTCGTGGTCGTGCATCATGATTTACAGACAGTCCCTGAATACTTTGACTGGGTCACCATGCTGAACGTTCGCCGTATCGCCTCGGGGCCGGTGAGTGAGGTTTTCACCGAGGAGAACCTGCGCCAGACGTATGGCGGCAAGGTAGCCTTCCTGAGCGCAGCGGGAAATGGAAAGAACGGGACGCAATACGCAACCGGCTGAGTCGGGCAGGTGCTTTCCGGAACAGGCATGTACACTTACACCTGGTGCAGGGCTCAATAACAACAATTCGTTGAATAACTATGGATATCTCTCAACTCTTGTACGATCTTTTCTTTGACTATACCCTGCGTACTGTGGGACTGGGTGCGGCGATCCTTGGCATTGTCAGCGGTATGCTCGGCTCCTTTGCCGTCCTGCGTAAACAAAGCCTGCTGGGGGACGCGATCTCCCATGCGGCCTTGCCCGGGATTGTCCTCGCCTTCCTTCTGACGCGGACCCGCGAACCTGCTGTGCTGATGCTCGGCGCGTTGATCGCGGGCTGGATCGGCACGCTCTTCATGCTCACGATCACACGCACCACCCGCATCAAATATGACAGCGCGCTGGGGCTGGTGCTTTCTGTGTTCTTCGGCCTGGGCTTGATGTTGCTGACATTTACACAAAAATTGCCGGACGCCACGCAGGCTGGCCTGGATAAGTTCCTGTTCGGCCAGGCCGCAACGCTCCTGCAAAGGGATGTCATCACCATGGGACTGATCGGCGCGATGGCGCTGGGATTATTGGTCGCCTTCTGGAAGGAGTTTAAACTGCTCACGTTCGACCCCGAATATGCAGCCAGCCTGGGCTTTCCGGTGCGGGTGCTGGACGTTTTGCTCACGACGCTGCTTGTCATTGCGATTGTGATTGGGCTGCAGACAGTGGGTGTAGTGTTGATGTCAGCGATGATCGTTGCGCCCGCCGCGGCCGCGCGTCAATGGACGGACAGGCTCAGTCTCATGGTCGTCCTCGGCGGCCTGTTCGGCGCCCTGGCGGGGGTGGGCGGGACCTTGATCAGCAGCTCTGCCGAACGGCTGCCCACGGGACCGGTGATCGTCCTGTGTGTGAGCACCATTGTTCTGATCTCGATGTTATTTGCGACCAATCGCGGACTTCTCTGGAACTGGATCCGTTCGCAACAAAACCGCCGTAAGCTGCGCGCGAGGGCAGTCCTTGCAGACCTGAATACGCTTGCCATGCAGCACCCGGACCAGGAACATGGACATTCCGTTTCGGTCCTGCGGGCCATGAGCACCAATCCCGATGGCGTATCGTACGCATTAAGCCAGCTCAAGGAACGCGGCCATGCGCGGGAAGTAGCGCACGAGGTCTGGGCGTTGACGGATGAGGGTTTGGCAGAAGCAAGCAAAAACCTGGAGAACAAAAGGGAGTAGGGTATGTCACAGGCACAAGTCGAAATCCAATTGATTGCATCGATCGTAGCGATTGCCTGCGCGCTGCCCGGGGTCTTCTTGGTTCTGCGGCGCATGGCCATGATGAGCGACGCGATCAGCCACACAGTACTGCTTGGCATCGTGATCGCATTCTTCATCACAAGGAGTATCACATCTCCCTTATTATTGCTCGGCGCGGCGTTGATGGGCGTTATCACCGTCAGCCTTGTGGAGCTGCTCAACCGGACAGGACTCGTCCGCGAAGACGCGGCGATCGGCCTGGTCTTTCCGGCCATCTTCAGCATCGCCGTCCTTTTGATCTCGCGTTTTGCGGGCGACGTTCATCTCGATACCGACGCGGTGCTGCTAGGTGAGCTTGCCTTTGCGCCGTTCAACCGGCTTAGGTTGTTCGGCCTGGATATTGGTCCCGAAGCGCTTTACGTATCCGGGGGCATTTTGCTCCTCAACATCATCTTTATCGTTCTGTTCTATAAAGAATTGAAGATTGCAACCTTCGACCCTGCGCTTGCCGCCGCGCTTGGTTTTGCCCCGGCCGCCATCCATTACGCGTTGATGGCCCTGGTCTCGCTCACGGCGGTTGGTGCCTTCGACGCCGTAGGCTCCGTGCTTGTGGTCGCGTTCATGATCGCCCCGCCGGCCGCGGCTTACCTGCTAACCGATCGTCTTTCCCGCATGCTGATCTATTCCGCGTTGATCGGGACTTTTTCTGCGATCAGCGGATACTGGCTTGCACATTGGCTGGATGCCTCGATCGCCGGATCCATGGCGACGATGACGGGCGTCTCTTTCCTGACGGTATACCTTTTCGCCCCGGAGCGAGGACTCATCGCCCAGGCGCGCCAGCGCCGTAGACAGCGCATCGAGTTTGCGCTCACTATGCTTACCATGCACATTGCCCACCACACTGCGACGAACGAAGCTGAACAGGAGAACCAGGTCGTCCGCCTGAATGAACATCTCAAGTGGTCACAGCAATTCGCCATGGAGATCGTCGGAATCGCCGAACGCAATGGATTGATCCGGCAGCAGGAGGGACTGCTCCTGCTCACAGAGAGCGGGTTAATAAGAGCCCAACAGGAATTCAACACATAACAGCAAACGGATCTTGAATACTCAGTTTCAACAAAAGAAAACCCGGACTTCGGAAGCGCCGGCGAAAAGCCAGGCTTCCGAAGTCTTTTTTGATTATGCTATACTCGTTTCATTCAGACAGGAAAGGTATGCGAATGTCTAAAGCAGTTTTCCGGCCTCTATCTTCCTACACCGAATATCCCATTGCAGAAATGAGACAACGAGCGATCGCCTTCCGCCAGCAAATGCAGAGGCGCC
>DASTFG010000387.1:0-4822 GCA_035708785.1 Anaerolineales bacterium | reverse complement strand
GTAAAATGTGCATCCTTTGGCGTCACCGATCTGGGTGCTGTCGTCTTTGAAGCGCCTCAGGTTGAGCGTCCGGCAAAGGCAATCTTGAAACTCGATTTGATCAGCGGCGGAAATGTAATTGCCTCTAACGAACAGGAAATTTATGTATTTCCAAAGATCGCCCTTCCTGTGCGGCGCGGCGCGAGTGAACACTTGCACCGGGCGCGAGCGCCGGTGGGTCGCATGCGGGCCAAGGAGCATGAGGAACCGGAGGGTAAGGGTCTGTTCACGCCTCAATTTCACCCCGTTCTTCGGCGTCTGGGCTATCGCATAGTTGATGGCCTATCCCAGGCGGATTTGGCTGTCGTCTCCACCCTCGATGATCCCTGCCGCGAATTCGTTCTGCAGGGTGGGCGCGTCCTTTTCCTGGCCGAACGTGACAATGCCCTCCAGACCCACATCCCCGGCCTCGGCATTACGCCGCGCAAAGACTCGCCCTGGAGTGGAGATTGGGCGAGCAGCTTTGGCTGGCATCGATTCGAGGATGTGCCGACCGGCGGTGTGGTCAACTTTGCCTTTGCAGACCTGACGCCCGAGCATATCATTCAGGGCTTTTCGCCGCGTGATTTTGCCCTGGATGTTTACGCCGGTCTATTCGTAGGCTGGCTGCATAAGCCGGTCGCAACTGTCGCCCGCCGGCGCGCGGGTCGGGGGGAAGTGCTGGTTTCTACGTTTCGGCTGTCCCGGAATCTGGACACGAATCCGCTTGCACTGCATTTGTTTGTAGAACTGATGCAGTTGATAACGGGCAAGTAGGCCGCCTGAGCTCCGGCGACCGGATCAAGCCGGACGACAGCCCTTTTAACGCAGCAAAAGAATCCGGTCCGGCCTTGACTCCATGAAGGATAGAGCTCAGCGGTTCCATTTGACCACATCAGGAACACGCTGCCGTACTGGGTAAAGCCGGGGCTCCTCACGCTCCTGTTCGTGGAGCGCGTCGAGCAGGTGATGGTACCGGTCGGTGGTCTTGTGGATCAGCGCAGCGATTTCCTCATGAAGCTGTTCGATATCGGGGTTATCGGTCGAGTTCATCCAGTGCAGGTGACGGAGCCGCAGAAGATTCAGAAATTCGTGCTGCGTCTGCAGGCTCTCCTTTTTCCTGCCCTGGAGGCGTGGAGTGTATAGGGCGTTCACGATAACTCTCCCTGGAACAGCCCGAAAGAAACGATGTGGATGGTTTGAAAAAGAGACATAAGACAATCCAGCCTTTCTAAATAAGAGTTTCCAGGCTCCGATAGACACTTCTTTGCAGGCTGATTTGGCGGTCGCCTGATACATCGACTTTCACCGGGGCGTCATGCCTTGTGCTGGAACACCCGGTTCGGCAGAGCTAGGGCCTTGAAAGGCGACCGCATTGCTTTTCAGTTTCCCCCATATTCTTATTGTCAAAGCTCAGATCCTGATGAGACGACATCAGGCAGGCCGTGTCTTTGCAATCTAATGACATGACTCTACCTAGCAGTCAAAAGTTACAGCTCTTCATATCAGGGAAAACCCCTATCTTAATTGTGTGAGTTTTTGTCCAATCCTTGTGCAGTTTTTGCGTACCAATCCAGGAACATTTGCGGCTATAAGGCCGTCATTGCCACGTTCAAAGACTCATGAAAGGAGATTGAGATGTTAAAGTCACCGTTTTTCATTTTTGCGGCACTTGCCCTGTTGCTGCTCGCGGCCTGTACACCGCCGGCGGCAGCGCCCACACCGCCTCCCATCCTCACCGAGGAGCCAGGCATTCCTGTGACCGGCGGCGCCGTTGTTCAAAGTATTGAGATCCAGATTCTGGAATCAAACCCGATCCAGGTCAATGCGATTGTGCGCGGGCAGCTACCCGATGCAGGCTGCACGACCGTCTCAGCTGTGGAACAGGTGCGCGACGGGAACGCGTTCAAGGTGAAAGTAATCACCACGACCGACCCGGCTGCGCTTTGCGCCCAGGTGCTTACGCCTTTCGAGCACATTGTCCCGCTCGATGTGAGCAGCCTGCTGCCCGGTAAATATTCCGTCAATGTGAACGGGGTCGAGCAGGCCTTTGCGCTGCCGGCTCGCGATCTCGCGCAGCTCCAGCAAGTGCTGGTCGATGCGCTGAACGCGCGCAACTTTGAGACGCTGAAAGCCCTTATGGATGAATCATTCATGATCGCTTACTGGGAGTCCGAAGGGACGTCGCTCACGCCGGACGCCGCCATTGAGCAGCTGCGCACGAACCTCCTCAACTCCGCATTGCCGATTACAGCGGATCCCCGCATCAACCTGATCGAGCTGCTGGGGGCTGACCCGGTCAAGATCGTCGGATCTGAGGTCATTGAAGCCAGCCCGCTCCTGGTCTCGGGTTTGGGAGCGGAAGGCAAGGATCAGGCGATCCTCTTCACGGCAAAGCGGTCGGATGGCAGCCTGTACTGGTATGGGCTTCTATTCGCAAAAGACGGCTTGGCAAAACCTGAGCCCACTCCCACCCCACGGCCTGTGGATATGAATGCATATCCGACCAATGTCAAATACGTGATGGCACAGCAGGATGTCAATATCCGCAGCGGACCTGGTACGCAGTTCTACATTATCAGCTATCTCGCAGCCGGACAGGTCGCAAAGGTAACCGGCGTGAGCGCCGACGGCAACTGGTGGCGCGTGATCTGTCCTGATGACAGCGTGGGCAGCTGCTGGGTTTCGGCTCTGCGCAGTCTGACGAGGCCCGCTGACGGCCCGCTTCCCGATACTTCTGCTTACCCGACAGACGTCAAGTTCGTGATGGCACAGCAGGATGTGACGATCTACAGCGGACCCGGCACCCAGTTCAACGCGATCGGTTATATCGCGGCCGGACAAACGGCAAGCGTGACCGGGGTGAGTGCCGACGGCAATTGGTGGCGCGTGATCTGCCCCGACGGCACTGTGGGCAGCTGCTGGGTCTCGGCGGACCGCAGCCTGACGCGCCCAACCGATCCCTTGGGAAATGCCGATGTACAGAGCGTGGAAATCCAGATCCTGGAATCCTATCCTCTTCAGGTCAATGCCATCGCACGCGGATTTCTGCCTGATGCAGGCTGCACGACGATCTCAGGCACCAGCCAGACGCGCACCGGCAACACTTTCACGGTGACCGTGACCACGAAATTCGATCCACAGGTAGTCTGCGCTCAGGTGCTTACACCCTTTGAGCATGTCATCCCGCTGGAGGTCGGCAGCCTGCTTCCCGCCAGATATATTGTCAGAGTCAATGGTGTCGAAGCGTCTTTTGAGCTGCCTGAGCCTATCCACCCGACGGATGTCAGGTATGTGATGGCGCTGCGCGATGTGCCGATCTACAGTGGACCCGGAGCCCAGCACAGCGTGATTGGTTCCGTAGCGCTGGGGCAGTTCGCAAAAGTGACCGGCATGAGCGCCGACGGCAACTGGTGGCGCGTGATGTGCCCAGACAACACCAAAGGTAGCTGCTGGGTCTCGGCAAACCTTGCTGACACACATCCGGCGAATCCACCACGCTAATGGAATTCCCCATCCCGCGGGCTCATTCTGCACAGCCTCGGCAGCCGCAGCCCGCGGGGTGGTCCTCGGAAGTGAACCGATAAGGAGAAATACGATGAAAACCAAATCATTGTTCGTACTCATCCTGCTCTTGATCCTTACAGCCTGTTCACCGGCCCTGATGGAAGAGCCCGCTGAGGCGCCGGCTGAACGAAATCTCATTGCGGTTGAGCATGTTGAAGTCCAGGTTGGCGTGGGCTCGCCGATTCCGGTCGAGATCGTTGCGAGCGGTGCCTGGCCCGACCTGTGCGCCCAGATCGCGGAAGTCCAAAGTGAGGTGCATGGTTTCGAGATCGAGGTGACGGTTCTGGCAAGTACGGTCGAGTCGTGCCCGCCGGATCACCTGGGACTGCCCTTCCGCTTTGCCCTCCCGCTCAATATTGTCGAAATGCCCGAAGGTACATACACCATCACCGTCAATGGTGTTAGCACGACATTTGACATCCCGGTCCAGTAACCGGTACAGGGTAAATCTGGTATGAAGCCCGCGCCGTCCGCATGATCAAGGTGAACCGGTGATTCAGATGAAGCATACGAACTACTCCTCCCTCAGTCAGCATCCGGGTGCACACTGGCAAGTACTGGGGGAGCTCGAACTCGCGATGGGTGCCAATGCCGAACTTACCATCCGAGCCTGGCTGGCGGAGATCCTCGGCCCGCTCAACCTGCATGCGGACTTTTCGAACAAAGTCCTCAGTTCGGCCCGTGAGGCGGTCTTGCGCGCTGGACAGGCCGAGGCGGCCATTCCGTTCCATCATCTGCACCTGCTCGTGTTTATCCCGGCGGAGCGCGCCTCACAGGCAGGCACGTGGGGATTCTTTCGGATTGAAAAAGTCGAAGACGGAGCAAACAGTCAGAGCAATCCTGACCACGCGATCGAGTTCTATCTGTACGTGGAGGGACAGTAAGTAGACTGTAAGGTCTATTCCTTGCAGCTTGAGGTATAGTATGGATCGTTGATGTGGCTCCTCCTTTATTTGTTTGGCTTGCGGCCCGGACCGACTCCCCAGTCCGGGCCGCAGCCGTTTAAAGGACGACCGCTGAAGTGAGATGTAGGCACCTCACGGATTCTCCCAGCATCTTTATTCCCGGCGCGGGGTTGTTTCTTAAAATCTTAAAACGGAGGTGATACTTTGAAAGCTGTCCGCATTCATGGCTATGGGGAAGCCGATGTTCTGATGTATGAAGAGATGGCCCGTCCCACACCCGGCGAAGGAGCCGTCCTTATTCGTGTCCATGCCACGACGGTCAACCCCTTCGA
>DASTFG010000386.1:0-3213 GCA_035708785.1 Anaerolineales bacterium | reverse complement strand
CAGGTCCGCTTCGACACGCCGCAGAGAGATGTCACCGCGGGACAGGCGGCGGTCTTCTATCAGGATGATGTGATGATCGGAGGCGGGATCATCGTTTGAGCACACGCCTCGTCGCGAGGCATATCATATCCATCACTGCATCGAAAGGAGTTTACATGAACTACAGGGTCGAATCGCTGATGTCCGCTCGTCTGTTTATTGCCCCGCAGCACGCGCAAGGGCGTATCTATTTCATCAGCAATCTGTCCGGGCACCTGAGTCTGTATGCCATGTCCCACGGGGGCAGTGTGCCCGAGCCATTGCTGCCTCCGCATATCGCTCTGCAAAATCCGGAACTCATCGGCGGGTATTCTTTCTATGCTTTCCCGGAGCTGGGCAAGATCCTCGTGATGATCGACCAGAACGGGGATGAGAACTACCAGCCCATGCTGATTCCTTTGGAAGGGGGTTTCCCCGAACCGGCCTTTGACAACTTCTTCGCGGAATATCGGGCGCACCTCGGCGAATGTGACCGGGAAAGAGGCATCGTCTATATCGAGGCCGAGCGCCGCGATCGGGCGCTCCATGAAACCTATCGTGCTGACCTGAAGACCGGAAAGCTGACCAAGCTCGCCGAAAGCGAATGGGGCTTCTATCCCGCCGAGCACAGCGGGGACCATAGAAAGCTGCTGCTCGCGACGGGTTATACAACCGGGGACGAGGTACTCTCTCTCTGGACGAAAGGCGGGATCAAAGTCCTGTATGGCAAGCCGATCGAAGAGCGCGGGGAGGGGGAGCAGGTCCCTTTGTTTGGGCTCAATGCGACTGCTTTTACGCCGAGCGAAAAAGGCGCGCTCGTTTCCAGCGCCGTCTTCGAGGACACCTACAGCCTCGGGTACATTAACTTCAGGAAGCCCGGCCTGCTGGAGCCTGTCAGGCTGAAGGGTGTGGTCCATACCGGTGGGGGGGAAATGGTGGATCTCAGGCATTTAAAGGGCAACCGTTACCTGGTCGGCTTCAACATCGACGGCTGCTCGTGGGCGTACGAAGGTGCCTTCAACGAAAAGAAGCTGGTCATGGATCTCAGATATGTGTTGGTCGGGCAGGCGCCGCTCGAGGATGGCAAGCTGGAGCGTATCGATTACGACAAAGTGGCGGACGTCTTTGCCCTATCGTTTTCGACCGCGACCTCTCCCACGCAAATCTACACCATCGAAGGAAAAAAGCGTGACCGCCTCATTCTGCACACGAATGAAAGGATTTTAGGCATCCCGCAGGATGTTCTCTCGAAGGGGGAGGATGCGTCGTACGTGTCCTTCGACGGACTGCGGATTTCGGCGCGTTTGTATCTTCCCGCCAGGTCGCTCGGATTCAAAGGGCCGCGGCCGCTCGTCTATTACATCCACGGCGGGCCGCAGGGACAGGAGCGACCGGACTTCGCCTGGTTCTCTATGCCTCTTATCCAGTTCCTGACGCTGCGCGGCTTCGCGGTCTTCGTCCCCAACGTGCGCGGCTCCACGGGGTACGGCCTGTCCTACACCAGGCACGTCGACCGCGACTGGGGCGGCCAGGACCGCCTCGACCACGTCCACGCGATAACGAAGGTCCTCCCCGGGGATAAGCGCGTCGACGTCGAACGCGCCGCGGTCGTCGGGCGCTCGTACGGCGGCTACATGACCCTGATCCAGGCGGGCATGCACCCGGAGCTGTGGAAGGCCTCCTGCGATATGTTCGGCCCTTACGACCTGCTGACCTTCTCCGAGCGCATCCCCGAGACCTGGAAGCCTTATTTCAAGATCGCCCTGGGCGACCCGGACAAGCCCGAGGAACGCGAATTCCTGGTCGAGCGCTCGCCCAAGTCCCATCTCGAGAACATGTCCGCGCCGATGCTCGTCATCCAGGGACGCAACGACCCGCGCGTCGTCGCGGCCGAATCGGAGGACCTGGTCAACGAGCTGCGCGCCAAAGGCAAGGAGCTCGAGCTGCTGATCTTCGAGGACGAGGGCCATGACGTCCTGAAATACGCGAACCGGGTCCGGTGCTACAACGCCATCGTGGACTTTTTCGCGAAACATTTGAACCCCTAAGCCGTCATGAATTCATGACTCTGCCTGCGCTTCTCCTGGGCGTGCTGGCCGCGCTGTTTTACGGCGCGTTATATCACCTGATCCGCGGCGGGAGCTTCTGGAGGCTGCTCCTGTATCTCTTCCTCAGCGTCCTTGGGTTTGCGGCGGGGTATGTGATCGGCCTGTGGCGTGGCTGGGTTCTCATTCCACTCGGCTCGCTCAACTTCGGCCTCTCGACCATCGGCAGCCTCGTCATCCTGATCCTGGGCGACTGGCTCAGCCACATCGAAGCGAGTTAGGGAGCCCGGGTATAATCTGCGCCTGTTCGCCACAAAACCAACGATTGGATGTAATGAATGATGAATGAACTTGACCTGACAAAAACGGAAGAGGCGGCGCTCGAGGACGAATCGCTCGGGGAAAAGATCGAGACGATCATCGAAAGGCTGCCGCCCCAGGAAGTCACCCTCGACGAGATCATGGACATCGTCGGGGCGGACAGCCTGATCCTCCTCACCATTTTCCTGTCGCTCGTCTTCCTCGTCCCTGTTTCGATCCCCGGTGTGAGCACTGTCTTCGGCACGGGCATCCTCCTGATCGGCGTTACGCGCCTGCTTTCCCGCAGGCTGTGGATGCCGGAGGGGATCGCCAACCGCAAAATCTCCGCGGAGAAGCTGCGCGCAGCCTTCCAGCGCGCCCTGGTCTGGTTCCGCAGGCTGGAGAAAATCAGCCGCCCGCATCGCCTGCGCGCGCTGACCGCGGGACGAATGGTCGAGTTCCTGAACAATAGTTCTTTCATCCTGGCCGCCCTCCTTCTGATGGCGCCGTTCGGGTTCATCCCCTTCAGCAACACGCTGCCCGCCATCGCCCTCATCTTCCTGGCCGTCGGGATGCTCCAGCAGGACGGGACCAGCATCCTGCTCGGCTACCTGGCCAACCTTGCCACGATCATCTACTTCGCATTCCTGATCGCCGGGGGTGGCTATTCCATCACGCAGCTATTCCAGTTCCTGCGTTAGATGAAATGGCTGGCGGTCCTATTTGCGCTCCTGATCGTCCTCATCATCGTCCTGGCAGACCTGGGGGCATTACCCTGGTTTCTGGAGGTCTGGAATGATTACCCATATGGAGACAAGGCGGGACATTTCATCTTATACGGACTGCTGAC
>DASTFG010000385.1:0-5538 GCA_035708785.1 Anaerolineales bacterium | reverse complement strand
TGCCCATGAAGTACATGAATTCATAGATCCTGTGGCTTCTGGTGAGAAGCATCAGTGCGCCCAGCCACACCAGGATACTGCACAGGTGCAAGGGGAGCATCGTCTGGATGGTCCACCTGCCTACGGTGTAATTCCAGTAGTGCCAGGCGATCTCGTTGACCAGCAAGGTCCATGCCAGCAGCCAGCGGTTTCGGCTTTTTGTCTTGTCGTCCGCATGCCGGTAGCGGATCATGAACAGGTTGAGCAGGACTAGAAATGCAAGAGCGCCAAGGTGCGCGGCGCTCAGAAATTCGAAGGCGGGACCTGTATAATCGGCGGCGAAGAATGGATCCATGAGGGCTCCTGTGTCTAGAGGCTTATTTTACAACATGAGTGGCTTCAGGTAAGTTTGCTTTCGGCGCAGGATTTTCCTACAAAGGGCCGCCGGGGACGGCGGCCTGAGCGTGCGCTCATGAAACCAAACCTTTAGGGCCCAGGATTTCCGACAAACTCTGTAAACTCTCTCATGAACCGCTCTTTGCTGAACCTGCGAGCGTTGCGCTGCATGTCTTCGACGCAGAAAGAGGAAACTGTCCGTTCGAACCTTTCTACCGCTTCGATCAGACCGGCCGGAGATTGTTCGGTGAAGAACAGCCCGGTGCTTCCCTCAATGACTGTCTCCAGCGCGCCGCCTCGCCCGTATGCAAGTACCGGGCAGCCGGCAGCCTGCGCCTCGACAATGGCGATGCCAAAGTCCTCTTCCGCCGCACAGACGAAGCCGCGCGCCTTGCTGAGCAGCTCCACAACCTTCTGGTCGGATTCATAACCCAGGAATTGGATATTCGAATTTGCAGCCTTTTTCAACCTCGGGAGTTCCGGTCCATCGCCAACCACCACCAGTGGAAGGTTGAGCCGCGAGAACGCTTCGACAAGCAAGTCGATCCGTTTGTGGGCAACCAGGCGCGAAACAGTGATGTAGTAATCCTCTCGCTCCAAACACGGCTGGAAGCGCGCGACCTCGACCGGGGGATAGATCACGGGTGCCTTGCGTCCATAAGCGCGCCGGATTCGCCCGGAAACTGCCCTCGAAATGGAGGCAAACCGGTGGACGCGCGCCGCAGCCCTCCGGTCCCAGGTACGAAAAGCCCGCATGAATCCATCCACCAGGAAATTTTTACGGGTAAGCTGCCCGTTGATATTCAGATCTGTCCAGGCATAGCGCATGGGTGTATAGGTATAGGAAACGTGCCGCGCGCCGTTGTAATTTTGCACGCCGTGTGCCACTGCGTAACTAAAGCAGACAATCCGGTCATACTCCCGCAGATCGAAGCGCTCGATCGCAAAGGGCATGAGCGGCAGGAATAGGCGGTGATGTCGATGAACCAGCGGGAGGGTATCGAGATAAGAGGTCCTGATCTCTCTGTTCGCGAGAGGACTGCTGGTAAAAGCCCCTTTGTTATAAACCAGCGTAAATACATCCGCCTCCGGATAAGCTTCCAGCCCGGTAAACAGGACCTTCTCTCCGCCGCCGAGCGCCGGAAGGGCATCGATGACAAATGCTGTACGTGGCTCAGATTTCATTCAAAATCTTCCAAACCGATTCGGCAGTTCTTTGCCATGAGAAGTCTTTGGCGCGCACCAATCCTTTTTCCTTCATTGACAAGCGCAGGTCTTTATCGCTCAGACATTGTCTCATCGCAGCCGATAGGTTATCAGAATTCGATAAGTTAACAGTTAATCCTGCATCGCAAAGGACTTCCGGGAGCGCGCCGCGGTCCGAAACAATCACAGGCGCTCCACATGCCATCGCTTCGACGACAGGCAAGCCAAACCCTTCATCGAAAGAGGGGAGCACGAAAAGCTCTGCGTTTGCATACAGGGCGGGCAGCTCGGTCTCTACGTGGCCAAGAAAAAGCACTTGCGAGTGGGAGCGCGGCAATTCTACCTTGCGAAATACACGTCCGGTCGCGCCCGCAATGACGAGTGTAACATCGGGAAATTCTCTTTTGATTCCATTCCAGTCATCCAACAGGCCAGATAGATTCTTGCGCGGCTCCAAAGAACCGACAAATAATATGTATCGCTCGGGCAGATCATAAGTGGATTGGCGTGCTGCAGGATGGAAAGTTTCCCTGTTCACACCAGAAGGGATCGCAATCACATGGCTTATTCCAAAACGAGCCATTATTTTTTTTCGCACATACTCGGAGGGCACAAAAATCACTTTTGCATGCCTGGCAAGGATAGGCAGGAATAGGCGGTACCACGATGCAAAGGTTGCTCGAAACCATTCGGGATGTTCGAGTGGGCTCAGATCCTGAATCGTCAGAGCCTGGTTCGGAACAAACAACGGTCCCGTATTTGCAGGCGACCACAGGATGGATTCGGGATTCAGTTTGCGCGGCAGGATAAATTGTTCCCAGGCGTGGCCCTGTATCCCATTCAATGCGCGGGCAGGTCGCTCCAGCCGGCAGTGATTCCCGAGCCATCGCAGAATTTCATGCCCGTACCGCTCCACCCCTGTAATTCGCCGCGTGAGGAACCGTCCATTCACGACAATATCACGCGTCATCGCGGAAGGTTTGTCCTAGCCACAGGCCAAGCGCAAGGGCGAGCATCAGGCGACCCGGGGCGAGTGTCCATAGATAGTGGTCGAAAAGGCTGATGACGCCAAGCCCGGTGAGGGCTCCACCGGCAAGGATGGCCCTGGGGCTTTGCACTCTGAATAAATAATAGGCCAATGAAACAGCCAATGCAATCATTAACAGCATGCCCGGGATTCCGAGTTCCGCGCCCGTGAGCAGAAAAATGTTGTGCACGGGTTCGATGACATACCCCTCGCCGGCGCGCTCTGCAAGCCGGAGGATAAAAGAGCCGATGCCAACGCCCCCGAGCACATTCTCACGGATCATTTGCATCGCTTCTTGGTTGAGCCATACCCGCCCGATAAAGGAGAATTCTTCGGCGTGAGAGGTGGTGTTTACCGTGCGTGCCGCGACCAGTTCACGATAAGGCAATAGTGTAAGAATCAAGCTCAACGCACTGACGCTGAGGAGAATCACCAGGCGTTTCCGGTCAAAATATCTGGATTTCCAAACCAGGACAAGACTGAAAACGATCAGGGCCAGCCATGCGGAACGTGAGAAGGTGAGCCCCAACAATGCTATGCCAGAGACCAGCAAAAGCAGCCCGAGATAACTTGGCTTCTCTTTGTTCATGAAAAAAGAGATTGGACCGAGCAGCGAAATCAATACGAAGCCGCTGAGGACGTTCGGATGGGGCAGGGTTCCATAGGCGCGCAGTACTCGCAATCCATTCGGCAGTTCTACGACGACCGCGCCGGGCGTGATCGCGGTCACGGGGCCTGGCCAGATCAGACCGAGAGGTGCGAGGAAAGCTGTCGATTGCCGCGCGAACTCAATGAAGCCAATAATGATTTGGATGCTCAAGGCTGCACAAAAACCCAGCATAACAGGCTTCCACACATCAGGCCGGTCGCACAGAAAAAGGATGAGAAGGAAGAACAGCCAGAGATGAAGAGAAACATAGAGGGAGGTCCGCCAATCAGATGACCAGAGGATACTAAAGGAAGAAAGAAGTAGGAGGGCAAAGAGTAAAAGGATGAAAGATTGGTTTGCGGCGAAAAAGCGGAATCGGTCATTACCAACCGGCCGCTGGGTGATTCTTGTGGCGATCCAGAGGAGGATGACCATCAAGACGAGCGCGTCGCCCAGAAAAAATAATGCATGGTCATAAATGAAATAGACGCGCTCATGAGGAAATTCTCCAAGGGTACGGAAATACCAGAAGCACAGGCTGACCGGAATCAGTCCAGCCAGAACAGCTTGCAGGGTGTGCAGCGCTTTTTCCGCCCTCAGGGGCCAGATGCGGAGAGCGCCCAGCGATAAAGTCATCATCAAGGAAAGTAGGGGGAGTGTACCCCACGAGAAAACGGCGAGTGGGTCCTCCTTGGGCGGTAGAGAAGATGTAGGCAGCATCGCTTGCAGGTTCTCCCAAACCTGGACGCCGCCATCGAGGGTTGTGCGTTTGATCCAGCCGTTTCTTTCAAGCACAGGAATATATTCTGGAACATTGACAAACCCCCAGCGGACGCCGTGATCACCGGCCTTCTGCAGGATAGGGTCGAGCCGGGAGAGTCCGTCCGTGAGCCAGAAGGCGGTGTCGATCTGACCGATGCCGCTCGTCCGCAGCTCAGGCAGGGCGCGGGCTGTGTGGTAACTCCCATCTATGGTGGTGGCGGTCGTCAGCGTGGACAGAAGCGCGAGCTGGTCGCCGAAACCAAACGTCAGGTAGCGCCAGCGGGAACGGTCCTCCTTTTCCAGAAATTCCACGATTTGTTTCATATCGACTGCGCCAGGTTGGAGAGGCAGAACGCTGGTGGCCAACCCAACGAGGATCGATGTAATTGCCAGGCTTGAGAAGAGCCTCGCGGGCATATTTCTTGCATATCGGCGCCGTAAAACGGTCACCATGATGCCCAGAAATGGAAGCAGACAGAGCGAAGCCCAGAAGGCGAACCGGTCATAGGTCAGCCATTCCCAACCGCTGCCGAAGAGCCAGCGCGGCAGCGCGGTGGTGCCGCCCAGCCCGAGCAGGAAAAGGATAAGAAATAGGAATCCCAGGCCGAACCATCTGCGCTGTCTCGAAATGGCGGGCACACAGGGAATCAGGAGCATCAACGGCCCGTACACCGGCAGGAAGAAGATCAGGGCAGCCAGAGGATCGCCGAAGAAATTATGGCGGGAGGCATGGTCAATTGGCGTTTGAATGGTTTGCGTTCGTCCCCATTCCCAGAAGGGCCAGATGACCAGCAGGATGGCGAGGGCGGACAAGATGCCAAAAATGAGAAGCCTGACGGCCACAAGTTTCAATTGGCTGTGGTCCCTTAGAAGGATATGCAGAGTTACTGCAAATACAAGCCAGGGAAGGAGCAAAAGCGTGGCATGATGAAACGCCATCGTCGTCCCCAGCGCGGAGACAGCGAGCGCGCCGTTCAAACGGTCTCCTGAGCGTAAATATCTGGCCAGGGCCGCAGTCCCAAACAACGCCGTGACCGTCGCCGCCAGCGTAGGGAGCTGTCCAAAGACGTGAGCCGTCAGGTACACAGATGGCAGTAAGGCCGCGCCGAGCGCGGCAAAGGCGGCCACCGACTTGCCTGCGAAGATACGCGCGAATGCAAAGACGGATAGCGGCAGGAGTGCCAGGGTGATCCAAAGAACCAGCGCAAATGCGGCGTCGATGCCGAAGACGTGACTGAGCAGGCCGATGAGTTGATGGACCAGCGGCGGGTAGGAGGAAACATAAAGGCCTGTATACCAGCGCGGATCCCAGAGCGACCACCAGTCCGTCCGGTAATGATCGCCAAAGAACATGTGCACGTAGGCATCATAACTTGTACGGTAACGCGACAGCAGGATGAGCACCCCGTGAACAAGGAACGAGCATAAGATGGCCAGGCGCAGCACACGCGGCATCAGGCAGACTCCGTGTTGGTGCGCGGGACCATAATCTGTTTGGGGCTGTGCCTTTTTTCCAGAG
>DASTFG010000384.1:0-2509 GCA_035708785.1 Anaerolineales bacterium | reverse complement strand
AGCCAGGGTCTTTGGCGAGGCATTCCGTGTGCTCAAACCCGGGGGAAAACTGGCAGTCTCTGATATCGTCACCGATGGCCCACTTCCCGCCTCGATCAAGCAAAGCCTGAGCGCCTGGGCCGGCTGCGTGGCCGGCGCCGTTGAGGCTGACGACTATATCGGAATGATGAAGGAAGCAGGGTTTACAGATGTAAGCGTGGTTCCCGTCTTCTTCGACAAGGAAACGGTCGACTCGGCCATCGATGATTTCGGAGATCTTCTCGAGCTCAAAACGATTTCTCGTGAGGATGTGTACAAATCTGTTTATAGCGCAAAGATCACAGCCTACAAGCCCAGGTAAGAACCCACCTCCCGGATGAAGCCTGAACCTCGTCCGCGTTTTAGATTTATAGATGATCGCCGTCCTCTTGACTGTGAAGCATTTCACAGGTAAAACTTAGCCAGGAGCCGATCATGAAAATCGTAACCGATTGCGCGGCGGATCTGTCCGCCTATGAGCTGGAGCAACTGGATATAACCCAGGCACCGCTCTTCATTCAATTCCCGGAAGGCGAGGTCAACTCTACCGATATCACGGCAGATGATTTCTACAATCGGCTTGAAGCCATGCGTCCCGCCATCCCAACAACTGCCCAGCCGTCGGGCGGGATTTTTGCAGAGCTCTATCGTACACTTGTCCGGGAGGAAAAGGATATCTTATCCATTCATATTTCTTCCGGATTGAGCGGAACGATCAATGCCGCGCGTGATGGCGGCGAGCAGGTCGGAAAAGAGGCCCATATTGACTTTTGGGATACACTCACCCTCTCCGGTGGACAACGCTTCCAGGTATTGGCCGCGGCCTTCGGGAATCGAGCAGGCTGGGCGCTCGACACGATCAAGGAACGCATGGCAAGAATCCGCGAGAAGACCGAAGTGATCTATACGCTCGACACGCTGGAATATCTCGCGCGCGGCGGCCGGATCGGGCGCGTGAAGGCCATTGCCGGCTCGCTGCTCAATCTCAAGCCTGTGATTCGCGTGGACAGTGATGGCAGGTACAGCACCGTCACGACAGGGCGAACCCTCGGCCGATCCATCTCTTCGATCGCCGAGCATCTCCATATGAAATATGTGCACGAACCTGTATGGGTCACAGTCCTGCACGGCCGCTTCGCTGAAAAAGCCGAGTTATTAGGGAACGCGTTGAAGGAAAATTTGAATATTGCCAGGCTCGAGGTCATGCGGATCTCCCCGGTTTTGGGAGTCCATACCGGACCCGGGGTGGTCGGCGCGGCCGTTGTTCCGATGGAATGGATGGAGGATCTGACCTAAACCAGAACCCGTAGCTCTTCTCCCTCCTCGGCATTTAATGCAAAAGCACCTCTTGTCTGCATCATGAAGAGGTGCCTTTTTTTGATGAGTTAGAGACCTTCACCCTCTTTTTGTTTCTGAGACTGCTCAGCAGTCTTCTCCTTCCTGGAGGTATTCTTTGCGGTGAATCTGCGGATATTCTTCGTGAGCTTGGTCATGAATTTTCTGGGCCGATCGTGATTTGGGATCCTCACACGGACCTTATTCATTCTAGTGGAGATTTGGTCCGGTGTCACAATCCCGATGGATGGCAGGGTTGGAGTATCCGGCATCGTCCTGTCGATGTTGCGGATTTCCGGCACCAGATAGCCGGAGAGCCCCACCAGGAATCCGCTCACGCCGCATAGAAAGATCAGCAAGCCAAATCCTGAGCCCGGGCCCGTGCCAATCAGCCAACCGAACAGACCGACCAGCGCCCCACCTTCCGCCATAGCCGGTTCAAATATTTGATCCCCAAGGAAGCCCGCCACCAATGGAGTAATCGGAATCATTGCCTGCGCCAGAAAATCGCTAGCTGCAAAAACGCGCCCCTGGATATCCGGTGCAACTTTTGTCTGCAAAAAGGTTTCAATTGCCACGTTTACGACAGGTTCTAAAACTGAATTAATAACGATTGCGACCAGCCAGATTACGATAGCTTGCCCTGCGCCAAGTAGTCCCAACCCAAAGAGACTTGAAATGATCCAGCCTAAAAGTATGGCGCGGACAGGTCGCTTGATGCCTCCCCACATACTCAGGTAAATGCCCATCAGAACAACTGCCAGCGCCCCAGTGGACTGGATCAAGCCAAGTGCCTCGGCATTGTCACCTGTGCGCAATAAAATCATAGGGTAAAGCGCCGCGCTCGACAGGGCAATTCCTGAAAATAGGTTTCCGAACAAGAAAATGAGCTCGATGCCGAGTAAACCTGGCCGCTCCAGAATATATCTGATCCCGTATATGACTTCCCTGACGAGTCGACCGCGTGACCGATCTCCTTCCAGGGTATGAGGCGTAGAGGGGACCACTACCAGAAGCAATGCCCCTATCGAAAAAACAAACGCGATGAGATTAATAGAAAGGATACCGCTGAAGCCAATCAGCAAAATGAGTATCCCGCCCACCAATGGGGCAAAAATCTCCGGAACGTCATAAATGAGCGCCATCAGCCCGTTGG
>DASTFG010000383.1:0-8390 GCA_035708785.1 Anaerolineales bacterium | reverse complement strand
GCCAGGAGCGCATCTAGGCAATCGCTCTCGGACTCCGCAACTTCGATAGGAGATTAAATGCAATCCACTCCTACACCTCTGCTCATCGCCCCTGACTTCCGGGACCGTGAATATATTCGACTTACGCCCGATTCTGCAGGGTGGGATCATTTATCCTTTGCCGCGCGCAGGATGAAACGCGGCGAGACCTGGGAGTTCGAGACCCATCAGAATGAGCTTGCCCTGGTGCTGCTCGGGGGAACCTGCCAGGTCACATCCAACGCCGGGCACTGGTCGGAAATCGGTAGGCGCCCAAATGTTTTTGCGGGGATGCCATACACGCTATATCTCCCGCCGGGCACACAATTCACAGTCGAAGTTACGAGCGAGGAACTGGATCTTGCATATGGATGGTGCCTTGCCCGCGACGAACATCCCGCCCGATTGGTGAAGCCGGCTGAGGTCGAGGTCGAGATCCGTGGCGGAGGCAACGTGACAAGACAGATTAACAAGATGATTCCCCCAGGCTTTCCCGCCAGCCGTCTGGTGGTAGTCGAGGTTTATACACCTTCCGGCAATTGGAGTTCATACCCGCCGCATAAACATGATGAGCACATCGTTGACGCAGCCGGAAATGTGCTCGAGGCGGACCTGGAGGAGGTGTACTTTTACAAGATCGACCGCCCCGAGGGATTTGCCTACCAGCGTATCTACACCCGTGACCGAAAGATCGATGATCTGATCCTGGCACGCGACAGTCACCTTGTCCTCTCCCCGCAAGGCTATCACCCCGTCGTGGCTGCCCCTGGTTACAACTGCTATTACTTGAATATGCTGGCAGGGTCGGCGCAATCCCTGGCGGCGACGGACGATCCGGAGCACTCATGGGTCAAGGAAACCTGGAAGGAGAAAGACCCGCGCCTGCCTCTTGTGTCCATGGACCTGGAATAGATAAAGGAGATCAACATGCCCGCAATTAAAAGTAAATTACACCAGATGACTGTGGAATTTCCAACCGACTACTGGAACGATTCCTGCTCGGAAGAGGAGCTCACCTATGCGATCAGTCACGGAGCGGTCGGCGCGACATCGAATCCGACGATCGTGCATACCGTACTCAAGAAAGAGCTGCACCTGTGGGAGGATCGTATTCACACACTGATCCAGGAAAATCCCACGTGGTCTGAGGTGGAAATTACATGGAGGTTGTTCGAAGAGATGGCTGTGTATGGAGCAGGTTTCCTGAAACCCATATTTGACAAATCCAGCGGAAAAAAAGGACGCCTATCCATACAGACCAACCCGGCACTCTATCGTAACGCTGCTGCGATCACCGAACAAGCCGTGCACTTTGGTAACCTCGCGCCGAACATGATCGTAAAAATCCCCGTGACAAAGGCGGGCGTAAAGGCGATTGAAGAGACCACCTATCGTGGCGTCTCGATCAATGCCACCGTCAGCTTCACCGTGCCGCAGGCCGTCGCTGTCGCAGAAGCCATCGAGCGCGGATTGAACCGCAGGCGGGACGAGGGTTTGCCCGTGGAGGAGATGGCTCCGGTATGCACGATCATGGTCGGTCGCACGGATGATTGGATGAAAGTGCTGGCGAAGCGCGATGGGATCGAGATCGATCCATCGTATCTGGATTGGGCTGGAATTGCCTGTATGAAAAAAGCCTATGAGATCTACCGGCGGCGCGGCTACCGGGCGCGCCTGCTTGCGGCGGCGTACCGGCATCTGGGACATTGGTCTGAGTTTATCGGCGGTGAGCTGATCGTTTCCATGCCCTACGAATGGCAGTTGAAAGCGAATGCCAGCGACATCGAAGTCGGGGAGCGTATGAGCACGCCAGTGGACCCAAAGATCATCGAAGAGCTTTATGAGAGCCTCCCTGATTTCCAGCGCGCGTATGATGAAGATGGGATGAGCGTGGACGAGTTCGACGGCTACGGTGCGACCATACGTACGCTGCGCGGCTTCATCGCCTCCGCGCATGACCTGATGGCAGAGATCCGAGATTTCATGCTGCCGGACCCTGACATAAAGAAAGTTGAGACGGTAAAGGCCTAACAGACCTTTACCATTTTGTTTAACAGGAGAACCTCATGGCGACAGTACGCATGACGGCGGCACAAGCCATCCTCAAGTTCCTGAAGAATCAATTTGTCCATCGCGACGGCAAGGAGACTCAGTTCTTCGCCGGCATGCTTGGAATCTTCGGTCATGGCAATGTCGCGGGGATCGGTCAGGCGTTGCAAGAAAACCCGGATTTTCCTTACATTCTCGTCCGCAACGAGCAGGCTGGTGTGCACCTGGCATGCGGCTTCGCCAAGATGAAAAATCGCCTGCAGACCTTTGCCTGCACTTCCTCGATCGGACCGGGCGCGACGAATATGGTCACCGGCGCGGCGCTTGCAACGATCAATCGATTGCCGGTCTTGCTTTTACCGGGCGATATCTTTGCCCGCCGCAATGTCGCGCCTGTCCTCCAGCAGCTGGAATCCCCTTTTACTCAGGACATCAGTGTCAACGACACGTTCAAGCCCGTCAGCCGCTACTGGGACCGCATCTACCGCCCCGAGCAGTTGGTCACTTCGCTGCCCGAAGCGATGCGCGTCCTAGCCTCCCCTGCCGAGACCGGCGCGGTGACACTCTCCCTGCCGCAGGACGTCCAGGCGGAAGCCCATGACTTCCCCGAGGAGTTATTCGCCCAGCGCGTGTGGCACATCCCGCGCTGGACCCCGGACCGGTTCCTCTTTTCTCAGGCTGTTGATGCCATCCGGAATAGCAAACGACCTCTGATCGTCGCAGGAGGAGGCATACTTTACAGCGAAGCCAGCGAGGCATTAGACCGCTTCGCCAGGCAGACAGGCATCCCCATTGGCGAAACGCAGGCGGGAAAAGGTTCCCTGCCCTACGATCATCCTCAGAACCTGGGCGCGGTCGGGGCGACCGGCACATCCGCTGCCAATCGCCTCGCGCAGGATGCCGACCTGATCATCGGCATTGGCACGCGCTATTCCGATTTTACGACTGCCTCCAAAACGGCGTTCCAAAATCCCGACGTTCACTTTATCAATGTCAATGTCGCTGAATTCGACGCATTCAAACATTCTGCTATTCCCCTCACAGGGGATGCGCTCCTCACGTTGGAGGAATTAACCGAAGCCTTGAGCGAATATAAAGTAGATACTGCCTATCAATCTCAGATCGCTACGCTGAGAGAAAAGTGGGAGCAGGAGGTGGATCGATTATTTCATCTGGACAACCAACCTCTCCCCGCCCAAAGCGAAGTGATCGGCGCACTCTGGGAATCGGCGGAGCCAAAGGATGTGCTGGTCTCGGCGGCAGGCAGCCACCCTGGGGACCTGCACAAGCTGTGGCGCGCGCACGGGCCCAATACCTATCATCTCGAATACGGCTATTCCTGCATGGGCTATGAAATCCCCGGCGCGCTGGGTGTCAAGATGGCTGACCCCTCCCGCGAGGTCTACGCTTTCGTGGGCGATGGGACGTACCTGATGATGCCCTCCGAGATTGTGACCTCGGTGCAGGAGGGCATCAAGATCATCGTCGTCCTGGTAAACAATCACGGCTTTGCGAGCATCGGGGGATTAAGCCATTCGCTGGGCAGCGGCGGGTTTGGCACACGCTACCGGAGGCGCGATCCAGAGAGCGGGCAGCTCGACGGCGAATATCTCGCCGTCGATTTTGCCGCCAACGCCCGCAGCCTGGGCGCGGAGGCGATCAACACCTGCACCATCGAAGAATTCAGGCAGGCTTTACAAGATGCACGCAAAGCCACAAAGACTACTGTCATCGTGGTGGAGACCGAGCGTGAGGTCCGTGTCCCGGGCTACGAGTCGTGGTGGGATGTGGCCGTGGCAGAGACGTCCACGATGGAGAGCGTGCAGAAAGCCCGTGCGGAGTACGAAGAAGCCTTGAAGAAGGAAAGATATTTTCTATGACCATCAAAATAGGGTTGATCGGCGCGGGCCGCATGGGACGGGTCTTTGCACACACACTGGCCTTCACGATCGCTGAAGCGGACCTGGTCGCGATTGCGGATTCCGGTTCGAAAACAGGCGAAGAGGTCGCAGCCCACTTTGGCGTACCGTGTCGCTATTCGGATTATCACGAGCTTCTCCGGCAGGAGGAGATCGAGGCGGTGGTGATTGCCACGCCAACGTCAACACATGCACGAGTGATTAAGGATGCAGCCGCAGCGGGCAAGCATATCTTCAGTGAAAAGCCCCTGGCACTGACACTGCACGAGTGCGATGAGGCAATTGCTGCTGTCAGACAGGCAGGCGTGAAGCTCCAGATCGGTTTTATGCGGCGCTTCGACGCAGCCTATGCTCTGGCGAAAAAGAAAATCGACGAGGGCGCGATCGGCCAGCCGGTTGCCTTCCACGCCATCAGCCGCGACGTGAGCCGCACAAGCCTGGAGTTTGCCCGCCGTGAGAACAGCGGCGGGATGATCCTGGATATGGGTGTGCACGATTTCGATATGGCGCGCTGGCTGATGGGCAGCGAAGTCGCGCGGGTCCAGACCGAAGGGGATTGCCTGGTCTTTCCCGAATTGAAGGAGGTCGGCGACATCGACAACGCGCTGATCAATCTCCGGTTCGCAAACGATGCTGTTGGCAATATCGCCCTCAGCCGCAACGCAACCTTTGGGTACGATATCCGGACCGAGGTGCTTGGCTCGGAGGGCGTTCTGCAAATTGGAAATCTTCGGCAAACCCCCACACTGGTCATGACTCGCCGGGGAGTCACGCACGATACCGTCCCGGGATTCATGGAACGGTTTGGAGATGCATATGCCGCAGAGATCCGCGCTTTCGTCGCCTGCATCCTCGAAGACCGTGAGCCGATGGTCACGGGAGAAGATGCCCGCAAAGCCACCGCCATCGGCATGGCTGCCACTCTTTCGCTGGACGAATCGCGCCCGGTTTTCGTGAGTGAGGTTGGGTAACAAGGAGTCACAATGATCAAAGTTGCCAATGCACCGTGTTCGTGGGGAGTCCTCGAGTTCGAGCTGGAGGGCGAGGCGGCGGGATACGCCCAGGTCCTGGATGAGATTGCCGCGACCGGCTATCAGGGCACCGAGCTCGGCGACTGGGGCTTCATGCCGACCGATCCCTCCCAACTGCGCGAGGAAATCCATGCGCGCGGGCTGGCCTTGCTCGGCGCGTTCGTGCCGGTCATGCTCAAAGACCCAAAGGCCCACGCCGCGGGCATCGAGGTGGCCGTCCGCACCGCGCGCTTGATGGCAGAAGCCGAAGGCGACCTGCCCTTTGTCGTGCTCGCAGACGACAACGGCAAGGTTCCCGAACGGACACAGAATGCCGGGCGCGTCCTTCCCGAGCACGGCCTGAAGGAGTCCGAGTGGAAGATCTTTGCGGAGGGCGTAGAAAAAGTCGCCGGAGCCGTCAAAAAGGAGACCGGACTGCGGACCGTCTTCCACCACCACTGCGGAGGATACGTCGAGCGGCCGGAAGAAATCGAGATGCTGATGCGGCTGACCGACCCTGCCCTGCTGGGGTTATGTTTCGATACCGGTCACTATCGCTTTGGTGGCGGCGATCCGGTTGCGGGGTTGCAGGCGCACCAGGGTAGGATCTGGCACGTCCACTTCAAGGATTGCCAACCTGAAATTGCAGGACGCTCCCGCGCGGAAAAATGGGACTACTTCACTTCCGTTCGCAACGGCATCTTCTGTGAGCTCGGCAAGGGTGACGTCGACTTCCCGCAGATCAAGGCCGAGCTGGAAAAGATCGGGTATGACGGCTGGATCGTCGTCGAGCAGGATGTCCTCCCCGGTATGGGAGCGCCGAAGGAATCCGCGCAGCGCAATCGTGATTATCTGGCGAGCATCGGGCTGGAGTCCGGCGCAGTGAGGGCCTGAATCTTCGAGATAAGGAGCATGCAATGACACAAACACCTACTCTCCACTTCGGCGTGATCGGCGCCGGGCGCATCGGGAAAATCCATGCCGCGAATTTGGCTACCCGCATTCCGGGCGTCGAGGTGGCAGCGATTGCCGATGTCGATTTAGAGGCAGCGCAGGATCTGGCTGCCCAGTTGCATGTTCCTCTCTCGCTGGATGATTACCACGCGATCCTCTCCGACCCGAGCATCGATGCCGTAGCCATCTGTTCCTCCACGGATACGCATGCCCAAATCGTCGTCGAGGCGGCCCGGGCACGAAAGCACATCTTTTGCGAAAAGCCGATCGATCTCCGGCTGGAGAAGATCGACGCCGCGCTCGAGGCCGTGGAGCAGGCCGGGGTTAAGCTGCAGATCGGGTTCAACCGCCGCTTCGACCCGAACTTCCGCAAGGTCCAGCAGATGGTCGCCGAGGGCAAAATCGGCAGGCCGCATATCATTCGCATCACCAGCCGGGACCCGGCGCCCCCGCCCCTTTCCTATGTCAAGGTCTCCGGCGGGATGTTCCTGGATATGACTATCCACGATTTCGACATGGCGCGCTATCTGAGCGACAGCGAAGTGGAAGAAGTGTACACCGCGGCCGGCGTAATGGTGGATCCGGCCATCGGCGAAGCTGGCGACGTGGACACGGCCGTCATCACACTTCGCTTTGCCAGCGGCGCGATCGGCACGATTGACAACAGCCGCAAAGCCGTCTATGGGTACGACCAGCGCGTGGAGGTCTTCGGCTCGAACGGCATGGTCCAGGCCCACAACAACACACCGGATCAGGATGTTTACTTCGACGCAGAGGGCGTCCACTCGTCCAAGCCGCTGTACTTCTTCCTGGAGCGCTACATGGAGTCGTTCATCGCCGAGATGAAGGAATTCGTGCAAAGCATCTGGGAAGATACCCCTCCCCCCGTCACCGGCCTCGACGGGCGCATCCCGGTCGTCATCGGGATGGCCGCGAAGAAATCCTACCTGGAACATAGACCCGTGAAAATCAGCGAGATCACGGCTCGTGTTCCCCAGTTGAGCTGAGCGCATTTTCGCGAGAGAACCAGACGATCACGAATTTCAAGGACTCAATAATACCTGGCAGCCTGCCCCTGAGCTATTACTTATCGTAGATCCAACACGCCACTTTTTGCTCGTTCACTTCAAAGAATGGCGGGTACTCTTCTTCACAAATCTTCCCGACTTTGGCAAAACACCGCGGGTGGAATGGACAGCCTGAAGGTGGGTCAATAGGGCTGGGAACCGTACCAGATAAAATGATGCGCTCTTTGCGGTGCGATTTCCGCACACGCGGGATGGCGGCCAGCAATGCCTGGGTATAGGGGTGAAGTGGATGGACAAAGAGATCGTCTGTCCTGCCCTCTTCAACGATATGCCCAAGATACATCACGGCCACCCTGTTACTGATGTAATTGACCACGCTCAGATCATGGGAGATGAACAGATAGGTAAGATGAAACTCCTCCTGCAGCTCCTCGAGCAGGTTGATCACCTGTGCTTGGATGGAAACATCCAGAGATGAGACGGGCTCATCCGCCACGATAAATTGCGGCTGCATCGCCAAGGCACGCGCGATGCCAATTCGTTGGCGCTGCCCGCCGGAGAACTGGTGAGGATAGCGATCGATCTGTCCCTGACTCAGTCCAACCCGTCGCACCAGGTCGATGGTTTTGTCCTCGAGCTCGTGTGGATTACGAATGCCGCGTTGTTGCAGGGGTGTGCTGATCATCTCGCGTACGGTCTTACGGGGATTCAGCGATGAGTACGGGTTTTGAAAAATGATCTGGGCCGCGTGATAATACCTGGTGCGTTTCGAGCCATTGCCGGAGTCTTCAACGATCACGTCGTTGACAACCTTATGCCCTTTAAAGAGCAGCTCTCCATCTGTAGGCTCTTCCAGCCGCACCATCACACGTCCCAGCGTTGTTTTGCCACAGCCGCTTTCACCGACCAGCCCCAGTGTTTCACCGGGAAAAATTTCCAGATCCACGCCATCCACGGCGCGGACGACTTTTTCCTCCGCGCGGGCCAGCGTCCGTGCGAGGAAGCTGGGTGTGATGTAGAAGTGCTTGACCAGGCCCTTCACGGCGACCAGTGGCTGGATCGGTTGAGGCGTACCCATCAGATGCGCTCCTGTTCGACCACGGTATCCCAATTCCATGCCGGCTGACGATGATAATCTGAAGTCAACAGACAACGATTGAGATGCCCGGGATCGGTCTCGAACATGGGAATAGGACCTTCCGTGCAGACCTCTTTTGCATATGAGCAGCGTGAAGCGAAGGCGCAGCTATTCGGCAGATTCGCAAGGCTGGGCACATTCCCGGGGATCGGGCGGATCGTCTGATCGCGTTCACCGATACGTGGACGACAATTCAACAATCCCCGTGTATATGGATGCTGCGGGTTTTCAACAATCTCATCCACCGTACCCTGCTCCACAATCCGGCCGGCAT